>NZ_JBFSSD010000018.1:0-87405 GCF_041466145.1 Vibrio sp. 10N.239.312.D08
TCGCAATCCGCGAAGGTGGCCGTACAGTTGGTGCTGGTGTTGTAGCTAAAATCTTCGCTTAATAGCATTTAGATTTTTGCACTCTCTTCATTAGAAGAGCACGCATCTGAAAAGGGGAGCTTCGGCTTCCCTTTTGTTTTCTCAAAAGAAATATTACCTTCCATCTGTCTTCTTCCCTCTCGATACAAAACCAACTTCCAATAAATTGCGATTATTTTTCCAACACTACTTGCATACTAAAGTGTGATCTGTATAATGCATCGCACTGGCTAACGCTGGTTGTGAACCAATGAGCACTGAGGAGTAGGTCTTACCTAGTAATGTATACTCAGCTTATGTTCGCGGTTAATAAAAATAGTAAACTTCTTGTTTACTTCAAAAGTTAACTGACAATGCGTCCTAATTTTGGGTGCTACGGTTTCACATAAATCAATCGGCATTCTCTCGTTTTATCGGGTTTGAGTGGCGATATTGTTTGTGTAATTTTTAATAATTGGAGCTCTGTCTCATGCAGAACCAACGTATTCGTATCCGCCTTAAAGCGTTTGATTACAAGCTAATCGATGCTTCAACTGCGGAAATCGTTGAAACAGCAAAACGTACTGGCGCACAGGTTCGTGGTCCTATTCCACTTCCTACTCGTAAAGAGCGTTTCACTGTTCTTACCTCTCCACACGTCAACAAAGATGCACGTGATCAGTACGAAATCCGTACTCACAAGCGTTTGATCGACATCGTTGAGCCAACAGATAAAACTGTTGATGCTCTAATGCGTCTTGATCTTGCAGCTGGCGTTGATGTTCAAATCAGCCTAGGTTAAGGGAGATAAGAATAATGATTGGTCTAGTCGGACGTAAAGTGGGTATGACCCGCGTATTTACTGAAGAAGGCGTTTCTATCCCAGTAACTGTTGTTGAGGTTGAAGCGAACCGTATTTCTCAAGTTAAAACTCTTGAGACAGACGGCTACGCAGCAATCCAAGTAACTACTGGTGCTAAGAAAGCTAACCGTGTAACTAAACCTGAAGCTGGTCACTTCGCGAAAGCGGGTGTAGAAGCAGGTCGCGGTCTTTGGGAATTCCGTTTAGAAAACGGCGAAGAGTTTGAAGTTGGCGCTGAGCTAAACGTAGAACTTTTCAACGAAATTAAAAAAGTAGACGTTACTGGTACATCTAAAGGTAAAGGCTTCCAAGGCGCTATCAAGCGTTGGAACTTCTCTACTCAAGATATGACTCACGGTAACTCTTTGTCTCACCGCGCACCGGGTTCAATTGGCCAATGTCAAACTCCAGGCCGCGTGTTTAAAGGCAAGAAAATGGCAGGTCACATGGGTGCTGAGCGTGTAACGACTCAAAACCTAGAGATCGTACGTGTTGACGCTGAGCGCAATCTACTCCTTATTAAAGGTGCAGTACCGGGCTCAACAGGCGGAAACGTGATCGTAAAACCTGCTGTTAAAGCATAACGTCTAGGAGTAAGTAATGGAATTGATGGTTAAAGGTGCTGATGCACTAACTGTTTCCGAGACTACTTTCGGACGTGACTTCAACGAAGCTCTTGTACACCAAGTAGTTGTTGCATATGCAGCAGGTGCTCGTCAAGGTACTCGTGCTCAAAAGACTCGTTCTGAAGTATCTGGCGGTGGCGCTAAGCCATGGCGTCAAAAAGGTACTGGCCGCGCACGTGCTGGTACAATTCGTAGCCCAATCTGGCGTACAGGTGGTGTTACTTTTGCTGCGAAACCACAAGATCACAGCCAAAAAGTAAACAAAAAAATGTACCGCGGTGCTATGAAGAGCATTCTTTCTGAGCTAGTTCGTCAAGAGCGTTTAATCGTTGTTGATAACTTCTCTGTAGAAGCACCAAAAACAAAAGAACTTGTAGCTAAGCTTAAAGAGCTTGAGCTAAGCGACGTTCTGATTGTGACTGGCGAAGTAGATGAAAATCTATTCTTAGCTGCTCGTAACCTATACAAAGTAGATGCACGTGATGTTGCTGGTGTTGATCCAGTATCACTAATCGCTTTCGACAAGGTTCTAATGACTGCTGACGCAGTTAAGCAAGTTGAGGAGATGCTAGCATGATCACTGAAGAGCGTATCTTAAAAGTTCTACGTGCTCCGCACATCTCTGAAAAAGCAACTATGGCAGCTGAGAAAGCGAACACTATCGTTTTCAAAGTAGCTAAAGATGCAACTAAGAAAGAGATCAAAGCAGCTGTAGAAAAGCTATTTGAAGTTGAAGTTAAGTCTGTAAATACTCTTGTATTAAAGGGTAAGACCAAACGTCAAGGTATGCGTGAAGGCCGTCGTTCAGACGTTAAGAAAGCCTACGTTACTTTGAAAGAAGGTCAAGATCTTGACTTCGTTGGCGGCGCGGAATAACAGGAGTAGTAAAAATGGCTATTGTTAAATGTAAGCCGACTTCCCCTGGTCGTCGTCACGTCGTTAAAGTTGTTAACGCTGACCTACACAAGGGTAAGCCATACGCACCACTTCTAGAGAAAAACTCTAAGAACGGTGGTCGTAACAACAACGGTCGTATTACAGTACGTCACATCGGTGGTGGTCATAAGCACCATTACCGTGTAATTGACTTCAAACGTACTAAAGATGGCATCCCAGCGAAAGTTGAGCGTCTAGAATACGATCCAAACCGTAGTGCTAACATCGCTCTAGTTCTGTACGCAGACGGTGAGCGTCGTTACATCATTGCACCTAAAGGTGTTAACGCAGGCGACCAGATTCAATCTGGCGTAGATGCTGCAATCAAAGCAGGTAACACTCTGCCGATGCGCAACATCCCAGTAGGTTCTACTGTACACTGTGTTGAACTTAAGCCTGGTAAAGGTGCTCAACTAGCTCGTTCGGCTGGTGCTTATGCTCAAATCATCGCTCGCGATGGTGCATACGTAACTATCCGTCTACGTTCTGGTGAGATGCGCAAAGTTCTTTCTGAAGGTCGTGCAACGATCGGTGAAGTTGGTAACTCTGAGCATATGCTACGTGAACTTGGTAAAGCTGGTGCTTCACGCTGGCGCGGCGTACGTCCAACCGTACGTGGTGTAGTAATGAACCCGGTGGATCACCCACATGGTGGTGGTGAAGGCCGCACATCTGGTGGTCGTCACCCAGTTTCTCCTTGGGGCGTTCCTACTAAGGGCTTCAAGACTCGTAAGAACAAGCGCACTGACAAGTACATCGTACGTCGTCGCACTAAATAATTTATAAAGAGGAATCGCCATGCCACGTTCTCTCAAGAAAGGTCCTTTTATTGACCTACACTTGCTGAAGAAGGTAGAGAAAGCGGTGGAAAGCGGAGACAAAAAGCCTATTAAGACTTGGTCCCGTCGCTCAATGATCATCCCAACAATGATTGGTTTGACCATCGCTGTCCATAATGGTCGTCAGCACGTTCCAGTTTTCGTTACCGAAGAAATGATCGGTCACAAACTGGGCGAATTTGCACCAACTCGTACTTATCGCGGTCATGCTGCAGATAAGAAAGCTAAGAAGAAATAAGGAGTAGATGATGGAAGCTTTAGCTAAACATAACTTTGCTCGTATTTCTCCACAGAAAGCTCGCTTAGTTGCAGACCAAATTCGCGGTAAGTCGGTAGACCAAGCTCTAGAAATTCTAACTTTCAGCAACAAAAAAGCTGCTGTATTAGTTAAGAAGGTTCTTGAGTCAGCTATCGCTAACGCGGAACATAACGAAGGTGCAGATATCGACGATCTAAATGTCGCTAAAATCTTCGTAGATGAGGGCCCTATCATGAAGCGTATTATGCCTCGTGCTAAAGGTCGTGCGGATCGTATCTTGAAGCGTTCAAGCCACATCACTATTGTTGTAGCAGATCGCTAAAGACTAGGAGAGTAAGCAATGGGTCAGAAAGTACATCCTAATGGTATTCGTCTTGGCATCGTTAAGCCTTGGAATGCTACATGGTTTGCTAATACCAACGAATTCGCTGACAACCTAGACGGCGACTTCAAGGTACGTCAGTTCCTTACAAAGGAACTACAAAAAGCATCATTATCTCGTATCGTTATCGAGCGTCCAGCTAAGAGCATCCGTGTGACTATTCACACTGCTCGTCCTGGCGTTGTTATCGGTAAGAAAGGTGAAGACGTAGAGAAGCTACGCGCAGCTGTAGCTAAAATCGCAGGTGTACCAGCGCAAATTAACATCGCTGAAGTACGTAAGCCTGAGCTAGATGGTCAGCTTGTAGCTGATAGCATCGCGTCTCAACTAGAGCGTCGTGTTATGTTCCGTCGTGCAATGAAGCGTGCGGTACAAAATGCTATGCGTCTAGGCGCTAAAGGCATCAAAGTACAAGTAGGCGGCCGTCTTGGCGGTGCTGAAATCGCACGTTCTGAGTGGTACCGTGAAGGCCGTGTGCCTCTACACACTCTACGTGCAGACATTGATTACGCAACTTCTTCGGCTCACACTCAATACGGTGTGATCGGCATTAAAGTTTGGATCTTCAAAGGTGAGATTCTAGGCGGTATGCCAGCTGCTAACGCAGTAGAGCCAAAAGGCGATAAGCCTAAGAAGCAGCGTAAAGGCCGTAAGTAAGGAGTCGAACGATGCTACAACCAAAACGTACTAAGTTCCGCAAGGTTATGACTGGTCGTAACCGTGGTCTAGCTAAAGGTACTGAAGTAAGCTTCGGCGAATTCGGTCTTAAAGCTGTTGGCCGTGGTCGTCTGACTGCACGTCAAATCGAAGCGGCACGTCGTGCTATGACACGTCACATTAAGCGTCAAGGTCAAATCTGGATTCGTGTATTCCCAGACAAGCCAATTACTGAAAAGCCTCTTGAAGTTCGTCAAGGTAAAGGTAAAGGTTCAGTTGCGTACTGGGTTGCTCAAATCCAACCAGGCAAAGTTATGTACGAGATGAATGGCGTACCTGAAGAGTTGGCACGTGAAGCGTTCCGCCTAGCGGCACGTAAACTGCCTGTTAAAACTACTTTTGTAACTAAGCAGGTGATGTGATGAAAGCACAAGATCTACGCGAAAAGAACGTTGAAGAGCTTAACGCTGAGCTATTGAATTTGCTACGTGAACAGTTCAACTTGCGCATGCAAGCTGCAACTGGTCAACTTCAGCAAACTCATACTCTAAAAGCTGTACGCCGTGACATCGCACGTGTGAAAACTGTTTTGACTGAAAAGGCAGGCGCATAATGAGCGAAACTAACCGCATCCAGCAAGGCCGTGTAGTAAGCGACAAGATGGACAAGTCTATCGTTGTTGCTATTGAACGCACTGTAAAACACCCAATTTACGGTAAGTTCATCAAACGCACGACTAAAGTACACGCACACGACGAAGACAACACTTGTGGCCTAGGCGACAAAGTTGAAATCGCTGAGTGTCGTCCTCTGTCTAAGACTAAGTCTTGGACATTGGTTAAAGTTCTAGAAAAAGCGAAGATTTAATCTTTGTAATTCTATAACTTATAAGCGGCTCCAAATTATTTTTTGGAGCCGCTTGTTTTTTGTCTACCCAATTTAAAAAAAGGGTGGTACAATTCGCGTCCCTTTTAAAGAGGCAGCCCGACCCGAGAGGGTCTAGTTTTAATATTTAGCGGAGCACTAACAATGATCCAGATGCAAAGTACACTTGACGCAGCAGATAACTCTGGCGCGCGCAAGGTAATGTGTATTAAGGTTCTGGGTGGCTCTCACCGCCGTTATGCACATATCGGTGACGTCATCAAGGTTACAGTGAAGGAAGCGATTCCTCGCGGTAAAGTAAAGAAAGGTGATGTTCTGAAGGCGGTAGTAGTGCGCACCCGTAAAGGCGTTCGTCGCCCAGACGGTTCTGTCATTCGCTTCGACAGTAATGCTTGTGTATTGTTAAATGACACTACTGAGCAACCAGTCGGCACACGTATCTTTGGTCCTGTGACTCGTGAACTTCGTAACGCGAAATTCATGAAGATTGTATCACTAGCACCTGAAGTTCTGTAAGGAGCGGCAATATGGCAGCTAAAATCCGTCGTAATGACGAAGTAATCATTCTTGCTGGTAAAGATAAAGGCAAGAAAGGTAAAGTAACTAAGGTTCTGACAACTGGTAAAGTTATCGTTGAAGGCATCAACCTTGTTAAGAAACACCAAAAGCCGGTTCCGGCTCTAGGTCAACAAGGTGGCATCGTTGAACAAGAAGCAGCTATTGATGCTTCTAACGTTGCTGTTTTTAACGCGGCTACTGGTAAAGCAGACCGTATCGGTTTCCGTATCGAAGATGGCAAGAAAGTTCGTTTCTTCAAATCTAACGGCGAAACTGTTTCTAACTAATTAGAAGTAATTTGGAGTTCTACTATGGCGAAACTGCATGATTACTACAAGTCGTCTGTAGTCGCTGAGCTTACCAAAGAGTTCAGCTACACAAGCGTCATGCAAGTCCCTAGGATTGAGAAAATCACCCTAAATATGGGCGTTGGTGAAGCAATCAACGATAAGAAACTGCTAGAAAACGCAGCAGCTGATATGGCAACGATCTCTGGTCAAAAGCCACTTATCACTAAAGCGCGTAAATCTGTAGCTGGTTTCAAAATTCGTGAAGGCTACCCAATTGGTTGTAAAGTAACCTTGCGTGGTGAGCGCATGTGGGAATTTTTAGAGCGTTTAATCTCTATCGCACTTCCACGTGTACGTGATTTCCGTGGTGTTAGCGCTAAGTCTTTTGACGGTCGCGGTAACTACAGCATGGGCGTTCGCGAGCAAATCATCTTTCCGGAAATCGACTACGATAAAGTCGATCGTGTCCGCGGTCTTGATATCACTATCACGACTTCTGCGGGTTCCGATGAGGAAGGCCGAGCTCTGCTGGCTGCCTTTAACTTCCCATTCCGTAAGTAAGGGTAGGGTTACTGTTATGGCTAAACAATCAATGAAAGCACGTGAAGCTAAACGTGCAAAACTAGTAGCTAAGTTCGCTGAAAAGCGTTCTGCGCTAAAAGTTATCATTAGCGATGTAAACGCATCTGAAGAAGATCGTTGGAATGCGGTTCTTAAACTGCAATCTCTTCCACGTGATTCAAGTGCATCACGTCAGCGCAACCGTTGCAACCAAACTGGTCGTCCACACGGTTACCTACGTAAATTCGGTCTAAGCCGCATTAAGGTTCGTGAAGCTTGCATGAAAGGCGAGATTCCGGGTCTTCGTAAGGCTAGCTGGTAATTGCCACTTAATCATTTGGAGTAAATCTTATGAGCATGCAAGATCCGATTTCGGATATGCTGACCCGAGTTCGTAACGGTCAGGCAGCAAACAAAGTTGCTGTAAAAATGCCTTCTTCAAAGCTTAAAGTTGCAATTGCTGCATTACTTAAAGCTGAAGGTTACATCGTAGACTTCGCTGTTAACAGCGAAGCAAAACCTGAGCTAGAAGTTACTCTTAAGTACTTCCAAGCTAAACCTGTAATCGAGCAAATCAAGCGTGTATCACGTCCTGGTCTAAGAGTTTATAAAAATAAAGACTCTTTACCTACAGTGATGGGTGGTCTTGGTATTGCAGTTGTTTCTACTTCCAAGGGTCTGATGTCTGACCGTGCTGCTCGTAAAGCAGGTCTTGGCGGTGAAATCATCTGTTACGTAGCTTAAGGAGTAGATTATGTCTCGTGTTGCTAAAGCACCTGTCGCTATTCCAGCTGGCGTAGAGGTGAAACTAAACGGCCAAGAAGTTACTGTAAAAGGTAGCAAAGGTGAGCTTACTCGCGTTCTTAACAGCGCCGTAGTTATTGCACAGGAAGAAACCAACCTAACTTTCGGTCCGAAAGAAGGTGTTACTAACGCATGGGCACAAGCTGGTACAGCTCGCGCTCTAGTTAATAACATGGTTGTGGGTGTTACTGAGGGCTTCACTAAGAAGCTAACTCTTAAGGGTGTTGGTTACCGTGCTGCTATGAAAGGCAACTCTGTAGCTCTAACTCTTGGTTTTTCTCACCCAGTAGAGCACGCTCTACCTGAAGGTATTAAAGCTGAGTGCCCTAGCCAAACTGAGATCATCATTACTGGTTGCGATAAGCAAGTAGTAGGTCAAGTTGCGGCTGACATTCGTTCTTACCGTGCTCCTGAGCCTTACAAAGGCAAAGGTGTTCGTTACGCAGATGAAAATGTGCGTACTAAAGAAGCTAAGAAGAAGTAAGGTATCACTATGGATAAGAAAGCATCTCGCATCCGTCGTGCTACACGTGCACGTCGTAAGATTGCAGAACTTGGTGCAACTCGCCTGGTAGTACACCGTACTCCTCGCCATGTTTACGCACAAGTTATCGCGGCAAACGGCTCTGAGGTTATCGCAGCTGCTTCTACTGTAGAAAAAGCGATCCGTGAGCAAGTTAAGAACACTGGTAACGTTGATGCAGCTAAAGCAGTTGGTAAAGCTGTTGCTGAGCGCGCTCTTGAAAAAGGCGTAGCTTCAGTTGCATTTGATCGTTCTGGTTTCCAATACCACGGTCGAGTAGCGGCGCTAGCAGAATCTGCTCGCGAAGCTGGTCTGAAATTCTAAGGTAGGGTTGGAAGATGGCTAAAGAACAACAACAAGCTAATGATTTGCAAGAAAAGCTGATCGCAGTTAACCGTGTATCTAAGACGGTTAAAGGTGGTCGAATCATGAGCTTTACTGCACTAACAGTAGTTGGTGACGGTAACGGTCGCGTAGGTTTCGGTTACGGCAAAGCTCGTGAAGTACCTGCTGCGATTCAAAAAGCAATGGAAAAAGCGCGCCGTAACATGGTTACAGTATCGCTTAACGAAGGCACTCTTCACCACCCGGTGAAAGGTCGTCATTCGGGCTCTAAAGTTTACATGCAGCCAGCTGCAGAAGGTACAGGTGTTATTGCCGGCGGTGCAATGCGTGCTGTACTTGAAGTTGCGGGCGTACATAACGTACTTTCTAAAGCATACGGTTCAACGAACCCGATCAACATCGTTCGTGCAACGATTGGTGCTCTAGTAGACGTTAAGTCACCAGAAATGGTTGCTGCTAAACGTGGTCTAACTGTTGAATCTATTTCGGAGTAAGCACACGATGGCAACTATTAAAGTAACTCAAACTAAAAGCTCAATTGGTCGCCTACCTAAGCACAAAGCGTGTCTTAAAGGTCTAGGTCTTCGTCGCATCAACCATACAGTAGAACTTGAAGATACACCGTGCGTACGCGGTATGATCAACAAGGTTTACTACATGGTTAAGATTGAGGAGTAATCAGAATGCGTTTGAATACTCTATCACCGGCTGCTGGCTCTAAACCTTCTAAGAAGCGTGTAGGTCGTGGTATCGGTTCTGGCCTTGGTAAAACAGGTGGCCGCGGTCACAAAGGTCAAAAGTCACGTTCTGGCGGCTCTGTTCGTCCAGGTTTTGAAGGCGGTCAAATGCCTCTAAAACAACGTCTACCTAAATTCGGTTTCACTTCTCGTAAGAGCCTAGTGTCTGCTGAAGTTCGTCTAGCTGAGCTAGCGAAAGTAACAGGTGACGTAGTTGATCTTAACAGCCTTAAAGCTGCTAACGTTATCACTAAGAACATCGAGTTTGTTAAGATCGTTCTTTCTGGTGACCTAAGCAAAGCTGTGACTGTTAAAGGTCTACGCGTGACTAAAGGCGCTAAAGCTGCAATCGAAGCTGCAGGCGGTAAAATCGAGGAATAATCTCGAGGAACGAGGTACAGATGGCTAAGAAACCAGGACAAGATTTTCGTAGTGCTCAGAGCGGCTTAAGTGAACTAAAGTCGCGCTTATTATTCGTAATTGGTGCACTTTTAGTATTCCGAGCCGGCTCTTTTGTGCCGATCCCTGGTATTGACGCAGCTGTACTTGCCGATTTGTTCGATCAGCAAAAAGGTACCATCGTAGAAATGTTTAACATGTTCTCCGGTGGTGCTCTTGAGCGTGCATCTATATTAGCATTGGGTATCATGCCGTACATTTCGGCATCGATCGTAGTCCAATTGCTAACTGTAGTTCATCCAGCGTTAGCGGAACTCAAGAAAGAGGGTGAAGCAGGCCGTCGTAAGATAAGCCAATATACACGCTACGGCACGCTTGTACTTGCAACATTCCAAGCTATTGGTATCGCAACAGGCTTACCAAACATGGTCGACAATCTGGTTGTTATCAACCAAACCATGTTTACGCTTATTGCTACCGTGAGTTTAGTAACTGGTACCATGTTCTTAATGTGGTTAGGTGAACAAATCACTGAGCGAGGAATCGGTAATGGTATTTCCATTCTGATTTTTGCAGGTATTGTTGCTGGATTGCCTTCTGCAATCGGTCAAACAATCGAGCAAGCGCGTCAAGGTGAATTGCATGTGCTTCTTCTGCTGTTGATTGCTGTATTGTCTTTTGCTGTTATTTACTTCGTAGTTTTCATGGAACGTGGTCAACGTCGTATCGTCGTTAACTATGCGAAACGTCAACAAGGTCGTAAAGTTTTTGCAGCACAAAGCTCTCACTTGCCTCTTAAGATTAATATGGCAGGTGTTATTCCAGCGATTTTCGCATCAAGTATTATTTTGTTCCCAGGAACATTAGCGCAGTGGTTTGGTCAAAATGGTGAAAGCAGCGCGTTCGGTTGGTTAACTGACGTGTCATTAGCTCTTAGCCCAGGTCAACCTTTGTATGTAATGCTTTATGCAGCAGCTATAATCTTCTTCTGTTTCTTCTATACAGCGTTGGTGTTTAACCCACGTGAAACAGCTGATAACTTGAAGAAGTCTGGTGCATTCGTACCCGGTATCCGCCCAGGTGAGCAGACAGCGAAATATATCGATAAAGTGATGACTAGACTAACCCTTGCGGGCGCTCTATACATTACTTTTATATGTCTGATTCCTGAGTTCATGATGGTCGCGTGGAACGTTCGTTTCTACTTTGGCGGCACATCACTACTAATCGTAGTGGTAGTTATCATGGATTTCATGGCACAGGTACAGACTCATCTGATGTCACAACAGTATGATTCTGTGTTAAAGAAAGCGAATCTGAAGGGTTACGGCCGTTAATTCGGTGGTAACAATTTCGATTCCATTTACGGAGTTTAGCAATGAAAGTTCGTGCTTCCGTTAAAAAAATCTGCCGTAACTGTAAAGTTATCAAGCGTAACGGTGTCGTTCGCGTGATTTGCAGTGAGCCAAAGCATAAGCAACGCCAAGGCTAATTAGCAGAAATTTTTACTTGAAATACAAGGTAGAGTCGAGTATATTCCTCGGCCTACCTTTTGCGTGCAAAAGAAGTAGTATGCCGCAGCGTATCCATAACGGGCTTTGCTGCGGATAATTCTTTTATGAACCCCTTAGGAGTGAATAATGGCCCGTATAGCCGGCATTAACATTCCTGATCATAAGCATTCTGTAATTGCACTTACTGCAATCTACGGTATCGGTAAAACTCGCTCTCAAGCTATTCTAGCTGAAGTGGGTATTGCTGAAGATGCTAAGATCAGTGAACTAACTGAAGAGCAGATCGATCAACTGCGTGATGGTGTAGCTAAGTACACTGTAGAAGGTGATCTACGTCGTGAAGTATCGATGAACATCAAGCGTCTTATGGACCTTGGCTGTTACCGCGGTCTTCGTCATCGTCGCAGTCTACCACTACGTGGACAGCGTACTAAAACCAACGCTCGCACCCGTAAGGGTCCGCGCAAGCCGATCAAGAAATAGTCGGATAAGGTAGAGTACAATGGCAAAACAACCAACTCGCGCGCGTAAGCGCGTACGCAAGCAAGTAGCTGATGGCGTAGCGCACATTCATGCTTCTTTCAACAACACAATCGTAACTATCACTGACCGTCAAGGCAACGCTCTTGCATGGGCTACAGCAGGTGGTTCAGGTTTCCGTGGTTCTCGTAAATCTACTCCGTTCGCAGCACAAGTTGCAGCTGAGCGTTGTGGTGAAATGGCTAAAGAATATGGCCTAAAGAACTTGGAAGTTATGGTTAAGGGTCCAGGTCCAGGTCGCGAATCTACTGTTCGTGCACTGAACGCTGCTGGTTTCCGTATCACTAACATTGTTGATGCGACACCAATCCCTCATAACGGTTGTCGTCCACCTAAGAAACGTCGCGTTTAAGTTTCGTTTCTAGGAATATTGGAGAAAGATCATGGCAAGATATTTGGGTCCTAAGCTTAAGCTTAGCCGTCGCGAAGGTACTGACTTATTCCTTAAGTCTGGTGTCCGTGCGATCGATACCAAGTGTAAAATTGATAACGCACCAGGTGTACACGGCGCTCGTCGCGGTCGTCTATCTGAGTATGGCGTTCAGCTTCGTGAGAAGCAAAAAGTTCGTCGTATCTACGGCGTTCTAGAAAAACAATTCCGCAACTACTACAAAGAAGCTGCACGTCTTAAAGGCAACACAGGTGCAAACCTGCTTCAGCTTCTTGAAGGTCGTCTTGATAACGTAGTTTACCGTATGGGCTTTGGCGCTACTCGTGCTGAATCTCGTCAACTAGTTAGCCACAAGTCTATTCTAGTTAACGGTAAAGTTGTAAACGTTCCTTCTTTCAAAGTAGCGGCAAACGACGTTGTTTCTATCCGCGAGAAAGCTAAACAGCAATCTCGTATTAAAGCGGCTCTAGAAGTTGCTGAACAACGTGAAAAGCCAACTTGGATTGAAGTAGATGCTGGCAAAATGGAAGGTACATTCAAGCGTATGCCTGAGCGTTCTGACCTATCAGCTGACATCAATGAACACTTGATCGTCGAACTTTACTCTAAGTAAGGTTAAAAAAAGAGAGGACACAATGCAGGGTTCTGTAACAGAATTTCTTAAGCCGCGTCTTGTTGACATTGAACAGATCAATACGACACACGCGAAAGTAACTCTTGAGCCATTAGAGCGCGGTTTCGGCCACACTCTAGGTAATGCTCTTCGCCGCATTCTTCTATCTTCTATGCCGGGTTGTGCCGTAACAGAAGTTGAAATTGAAGGTGTGCTACACGAATACAGCACTAAAGAAGGCGTTCAGGAAGATATCCTGGAAATCCTTCTAAACCTTAAAGGTTTGGCTGTACGCGTTGCTGAAGGCAAAGATGAAGTGTTTATTACACTGAACAAATCAGGCTCAGGCCCTGTTGTTGCAGGTGACATCACCCACGATGGTGATGTAGAGATCGCTAACCCTGAGCACGTAATTTGTCACCTAACGGATGACAACGCTGAGATCGCTATGCGTATCAAAGTAGAACGTGGTCGTGGTTACGTTCCAGCTTCAGCTCGTATCCATACTGAAGAAGATGAGCGTCCTATCGGTCGTCTACTAGTTGACGCTACTTACAGCCCGGTTGATAAAATCGCTTACGCTGTAGAAGCGGCACGTGTAGAACAACGTACTGATTTAGACAAGCTTGTTATCGATATGGAAACGAACGGTACTCTAGAACCTGAGGAAGCAATCCGTCGTGCAGCTACTATTTTAGCTGAACAATTGGATGCGTTCGTAGATCTTCGTGATGTACGTGTACCTGAGGAGAAGGAAGAGAAGCCAGAATTCGATCCTATCCTACTACGTCCTGTAGACGATCTTGAACTAACAGTTCGCTCTGCTAACTGTTTGAAAGCAGAAGCGATTCACTACATCGGTGATCTTGTACAGCGCACTGAGGTTGAGCTACTTAAAACGCCAAACCTTGGTAAGAAATCTCTTACAGAGATTAAAGATGTGCTTGCTTCACGTGGTCTTTCTCTAGGCATGCGTCTAGAAAACTGGCCACCAGCGTCAATCGCTGAAGATTAATCGAAAAGTTAGAAGGATTAGGTCATGCGCCATCGTAAAAGTGGTCGTCAACTCAACCGCAACAGCAGTCATCGCAAAGCGATGTTCAGCAACATGGCTAGCTCTCTTGTTCGTCACGAAGTTATTAAAACTACCGTGCCTAAAGCAAAAGAACTACGTCGCGTAATTGAGCCATTGATTACCCTAGCTAAGACAGACAGTGTTGCTAACCGTCGTCTTGCATTTGCTCGCACTCGTGATAACGAAGTTGTGGCAAAACTATTTAATGAACTAGGCCCGCGTTTCGCGGCTCGCCAAGGTGGTTACACTCGCATTCTTAAATGTGGTTTCCGTACTGGTGATAAAGCTCCAATGGCTTACATTGAGCTTGTAGACCGCCCAGCTGCTGAAGAAGCTGCTGAGTAATCTATACTAGATTCTTAATACAAAAGCCGAGCATTAGCTCGGCTTTTTTGTGTCTGTAGAACAAGGAAAAGATAATAGAAATTGCACCATGATGTTTGGCACTTTTTGCTTGTCTTATCTGCTCCAATTTTCAAAAATGTCTCGTATCTCGTATCTCGTATCTCGTATCTCAAATATCTTTTCTTCCACGCACAAAAAAGAGCACCGAAGTGCCCTTATTAGATTTTAAGCTAGCTATTAATAACTAACGATTATTGCCATATAGCTGAAAGTGAATCCATCAGGCCGCTCGTCGCACCTTGTGACTGCAATGCTTGAAGAATGATTGGCGCAAATGTCGTAACCATTGATGGATCCATGCCTAATCCAGAAAACGCACTTTCAACGGCACCTTGTGAGCTTAGTAGCGATGATAGCCCCGTAGACTCAAGGCTCGACATGCCTGGAATAAGTGTCGCGAGTTCTTTGTTGTCGGCTGTGCCAAGTGAGTTTTGTGCAAGGGCCAACATTGAACCAATACCGCCAACTGCTTGGTCGCTGGTAACAGAAGCTTGGTCAGCTACCGTATCCACAAGTGGTGTTGTTTCGTTCTGCTGAGACCACATATTCACTGCTGCCATTAGTGCAGTTTGTGATAGTTGGGAATAGTTGGTATCTGATGATGAACTGGTTTGTTCAGAGTCGCTAGTGCTAGCGCAAGAGACAACAGCAAGGCTGCTTAAAACTGTGATGAGTACTTTCTTCATTATTCGTCCTTAAGTAATAAAGTAATTTACTCTTTCACTATAAACGAAAAACGGCGATGTAGTCACATCGCCGTTGGATTATTTCAATTTTATTTGCCAATAGTATTTTGTTTTACTAAAGGTTTTTATAAAAATTAAAGAATAGCTAGAAGTTCTACTTCAAATACTAGAGCAGCAAATGGTGGGATTGCAGCACCTGCGCCACGCTCACCGTATGCTAGATCTTGAGGGATGTATAGCTTCCACTTAGAGCCAACAGGCATCATTTGTAGAGCTTGTACCCAACCTTGAATTACGCCAGTTACAGGGAATTCAGCAGGTTGACCGCGAGATACAGAGCTGTCGAAAACAGTACCGTCAGTTAGTTCGCCGTGGTAGTGAACACGTACTTGCTTGTCTGCAGTTGGGATTTCGCCAGTACCTTCAGTTAGTACTTCGTACTGAAGACCAGACTCAAGAACCGTTACTTCTGAACGAAGAGCGTTGTCAGCTAGGAAAGCTTCGCCGTCAGCAGCAGCAGCTTTAGCTAGTTCTTGACGTGCAGCTTCACCGCGAGTGTGTAGCTCTTGTAGTGCGTTGTTGATTTCGTCAACTTCGATAGCTGGCATGTCGCCAACTAGAGCTGTTGCGATACCAGCAGCGATTGCGTCAACGTTTAGGCCTTCAAGACCAGAACCAGCAAGTTGTTGGCCCATTTGTAGACCGATACCGTAGCTAGCTTTTTGCTCTACAGTTTCAAATTTTACTTCAGACATGAAAAGTCACTCTTTTTGTCAGTACGAAAAGGGTAAGAATACCAGTATTAGCAGCGTGAAGAAACGGCTAGTCCCTGATCACTTGCGCTTTACCGCGCCCAAATCACAGCCATGTCAATTTTCTCGCTTTGGGCCTTGTTGTGACGGAAAGATCTATACTGTTGGTACTTTGGTTTTTATACTGTAGTTATTCAATGTATAGGACGCAGTGGTATGAATCGTCGTCAAAAGAAAAAACAGAAAGTTGACCACTTAGCAGAATTCAAGGATCGACTGAATCAGGTCAAAGAGAAATTGAGTTCGATCGATGTGAAGAAAATGAAAACCTCGACAGCGCAAACTTGGGGTTCATTGCCGAAGTTACACCAAAGACTGTTGATGGTGATTTCTCCGATCGTACTGATATTACTTTTTGTGCCGCTACCAGAACCTAAAGTAGACACAGCTCCAACAACATCGCGCGTTGAGCTTGAAATAAACACCGTCGGCTTAAGCGAACAGCAAAATGCCAAGAACAGCTCATTAGAACCGAGTAACAAAAATTGGCAGGAGTACCTTGTTAAGCAAGGGGATACGTTAGCGCAGGTTTTTCGAAACAACGATTTGCCATTGTCTGACTTGAATGCGTTAGTGCGTATTGAAGGTGCAGATAAGCCACTCAGTCAGATTCGTAAAGGCCAACTGGTTCGTTTCAAACTTGCTGAAACTGGGCAGTTGGACATTCTTCAGCTAGAGAAAGGCGATACTTCGGTGATGTTCTTCCGCTTATCCGATGGTGGCTTTGGTCGCAGTAAGTAGATGAACAGTAAGCCTGAGTTAAAGCGCTTTGCTAGACACAGATAAACGATAGAAAAGAGCTAAGCATTAGCTCTTTTTTTTGGTCGCTTGAAAGGGGCGAGTGGCAAGATGATAAGCATGATTCCGATAAAGGTTAATGTATCCGGAATCTCATCGAACCATATTGCACCTATTAGCGCGACAAACACCAATCCTGAATACTCAGCCAAGGCAATTTGGCTAGAGTGTGCTTTTTGATAGGCAGCAACCGCAAGGCCGTTGTAGCTTAAGATTAGCGTCGCACTTAATGCTATGTATCCCAAATGCTCCACAGACACCGGCTGCCAGTATAAGAAGCACAGTACTAATGAGGCTGGAATAGAGAATAAGGTTGTCCACCACAGCGTAGTGACCACCGTTTGCTCACTAGGAAGCTTTCTTACGAGTACATTAAAGAGTGCGAGAGTGAGTGCTGTACCCAAAGCAAACAGTGCCGCCCAATGAAATTGTGATGGCCTCAAGACAATCAATGCACCAATAAAACCTATGGTTGTGCCGATAACCTTGCCGAGTGCCGGTTGCTCTTTCAATAGCAACATTGAGATCGGCAACATCAGTAAAGGCGCGACATAAAATACTGCGTTGGCGGTTGCCAAAGACAAGTGAGTGATCGCGACCACCATGCACCCACTGCCGATCAGAATTAACTGACCTCGAATGAAGGTTACCTTAGCCTGCTGTAAGCGCCGTTGTTCTTTTTTCTGCTGTAGCCACAAAGGGGTGATGATGAGCAGAGATATCAACTGTCGGAAAAAAATATACTGTAAGGGCGGTACTTCGCCATTTAACAGCTTTACCGCTACGTCGGAAAGCGAGGCAAACAAGTTACCTGCAACCAACAATAGAATACCGGCAGTGATATTCGTCATTATTTTTCTAATCTCATGTCTATATGAGGAATGTCATCTTCGAGGTACATATCCGAGATGGTGTTGAAGCCGTGGCTCGCATAGAAGTTTTCTAGGTGTTGCTGCGCGCCAATATCAATGGCCGTATTTGGCCAAAGAGCCTCGCAGCGTGTTAATGCTTCTTTGATTAATTGATGCCCCAAGCCACCACCTCTTGCCGATTGCTTGGTTGCGACTCGACCGATGCTGGTGTTGTCGTAAGAGGTACCTGGTGGTAATAAACGTGCACACGCTACCAACTCTTCATCAGCATAGCCAAGCAGGTGCTCAACACCCGCGAGTGTATCTTTACCGTCCAGCTCTGGATAAGGACAAGTCTGCTCGACCACAAATACATCGACTCTTAATTTAAGTAGTTGATAAAGCTGTTGTGTTGAGAGTTCAGAAAAAGGAATTGAGTGCCAAGTGATCATGTTTACATCCAGAGATTATCGATGCCCTGAATGTACTATGCGTGATGATTGTTGGCATTAACTATTGTTAATTCGACCTTTAATTCTGCTCAGGCTGATTGCGGTTATTCCTAGGTAGGCTGCAATTTGATTGTCGTTCAAGCGCTGCTCAAGGTCGGGATAGTGCTCGCAGAACAGCTGATAGCGTTGCTCTGGTGTATAGAGCAGCATGAAGCGTTCTTTGTTTTCCTTATGCATCAGTTGTGTTTCTAACAGCTTTAAATACAAAGGATTATTTGATGCACGCCACTCGATAACCGCATTCATTGGCAGCTCTAACATGGTGATGGGTGTCAGCGTTTCTAATAGGTAAGGAGAGGCTTGGTTCTTTATCAGACTCTCAAAGCCGATGATCCAATCTTGTTCCCAATAGAACTCTTTGCTGTATTGCTTACCATCATCAGTGAGGTAGCAGGCATGGCACAAGCCTTCAAGTACAAAGTAGATTGAACTCGCCATCTCACCTTGATTGATCAAGATGTGTCTGGTTGGCAGCTCAAGTGGCTTGGCGACAGCGAGTAGAGATTCAATCTGGCTTTCAGAGAAGTCGAAGCTTTGCAGTTGTTCGATAAAAGAGGTGTGCATGAAAATAACCTATCCCAAATAAGTGCCGAAATCATCGCACTTATTTGGAGAGAGGTACAGAGCAGGATAAATCAGAGGCGTGCGTGTTGCTCTAGGTAATCTTGAGCAAGTTCTCTGCCCATGTATTTACCTAAGGTCTTCAATGGAACCTTCTTAAGGTTCACCACAATCAAGCCATCCAAGGCATCATTAAACGATGGGTCGACGTTAAAGCAAACCAGTTTCCCGTTCATCCCTAGGTATTGGCGCAATAATACCGGTAAGCCTTTTCCTTGTTCCATCCGTGCTAATACTTTTGAAAGTAGGGGCACACTCGCCAGTGACGATAATAGATGATTCTGCCAGAACACATGACTGCTGGTATTGAGTGGTGATGAAGGTGAAACCAAGTTCGCCTTTTCCTCATCGTAGTGATGGATTGATAAGGTGGTCGCGATCAACAGACGCGCATTGTGGCTGTAATCATTACTGATACTGACTGGGCCGAACAGATGGGTATATTGAGGGTGACGAGAAACAAAAGTCGCAATGCCTTTCCACAATAGTAACAGGGAGTTCAGGCTCTTTTGGTAAGGTTTACTTACTACCGATCGCCCTAGTTCAATGCTGTTTTCTAACGTATCAATGAATTCTTGGTTGTAGTTAAACAGGCTACGAGAGTAAAGCTGATCAAGCCCGTGCTCTGCGATGAGTTTGTCGACCATACCGAGTCGATACGCCCCGACCAGTTCTGCCTTGGTTTTATTCCACACAAACAGTTGATGGTAGTAAAGGTCATACTCATCTAAATCACAGGCCAGCCCACTGCCTTCTCCGACTTCTCTAAAGCTTTCTTCTCTTACTCGACCAATCTCGCGCATTAAGTTAGGAATAGATTGGCTAGGCGTGCAGTAGACCTCGAAGTCCCCTTGCTCAAGTAACTTCATATCTTCCGGAAGAGAATCGACCTCTATTGCCAACACTTCTGGCGGAATAGGCGCAATCACTTGGGTATCAAAAGAAGGTGCGTGGATGGGCGTGCTCGGGCTGTCTTGTTGACTCATTAGATAGGTATTAAGTCGTAGGTAGTTGACGATATCCATCTCTTTTTCAAACGATTTTATCTCTGAATATGGAATCGATGAGCCAATCGAGATAGAGATAGTTGTCGCTTGTTTATTAAGAAGTTCACGCCCGAGTAGAGCGGTTCTCAACAGTGGATGAACACGACCCGCTTGATAGAAAAGCTCACTGTTCTTGCCATTGATAAAGATAGGTACCGTGGTGGCTTGGTGACGTTTGACGAATTTCGCTACCGACTTGCTCCACTCGATGTCTGTCAGTGTTTTTGCCCCTTTACGGTAGCTTGATACTTCACCTGCTGGGAATACAATCAATAGTCCACCATCAGCCAAATGACGATTGGCATCTCGAATCGCTTTGGCATTGGTGCGTTTCGATTCTTTACTGTTAAAGACATCGACACCGATGAAAAGATCATCCAGTTCAGGCAGGCGCTTAAGTAACTCATTGGCCAGCACCTTCACATCCTTTCTTACTGATCCTACGAGATCGGCAAGGATCACGCCTTCGATGGCGCCAAGCGGGTGGTTCGCCACAATCACGACAGGCCCTTCTTCCGGGATGTTTTCCGTGCTTCCCGATGCAACCGAGTAGTCGATATTGAGCGCCGACAGAGTGTAATTCATGAATTCGAAGCTAGATAACTCGTTTTTACGATCTTGGTAGAGTCGGTCTAGCTTAGATAGCCCAGTTGCCCACTCGACAACAGACTCACCTAAACCAAAAGGCGTGTAACGTGGTAAACGAAAAGGACTATCAATCATAATGAAATTACCTTACTTAATCAGTTGCGGCCAAACTTTATCGGCTTGTTGAATATGCTGTGCTTGGTCTTGTTCCCAGCGCTGCTTAATCTCTTGGTCGTAGTTGAGGTAAAGCTTGTTATCAACAATTGTCCATTGATGTGGGTCACTCGGTGCAAAGTCGCTCTTCGCTGATACTGCCCAAGCGCAATAGCCACCATATTGAGGGGCATATTTTTCAGGATTATTAACAAATAAAGTCAGATTCTTTTCAGAAGAGAAATACCAGTCCGCGCCTTTGTACTCGGTGCTGAATTTTTTACTGCCTTCAATGGGCTTACCTGAAGTGAAATAAGCCACAGTATCGTAGCCATCGAGCGCCTTACTGCTAAAGAACCCGGTGTAGATTTCATCGGCGGCAAATACGTATGGGCTAACAAGTAGCATGACCATGGTTAATAGTTTTCTCATGATGGACTCCTATAGATTGATTACGGGTGATAAATCGAAGGTAAAGCGCTGTTGATTTATCTGGCATGGTTTAATGGGTTCACAAGGCGAGCCGGGTGCGTAAAACATAGAGGCTTGGCCGTGTAGATTGCGTAAGTGTGTAAAGCTCACGGTGTGCGCGTCTTCACGATGCATACAGGTCGCTAAATGAGGCTGTTCGCTATGATGGTGAGAGTGAAATTGAAGTAAGTTCTGCTGATTCTTACCTGTTGTCATAAGCTGATCGTATTTTGCTTGTCGGTAGGCTTGCACTCGCTCTAAATCAACACCGGATGAGAAGAGTGGAGAATCGGTGTCGACGATGTGCTGTTGAATACCATCCCACATGTAGGCGATAACCAAACCATTGTTCTGAGTTAAATTCGGCGCGAAAGCCAACAAGGTAAATGGAGCAAAAGAGTGCAGGTCGAGCTGATGAAATGCTTCAGAGAGCTGACTGATGTTACGACTCGATGATAGATTCTTGAGTAACAAACCACGGCTGACTAAAAGTCCATCAGGTACGATGCCTTGATAGTTATTGAGTAGGCATAACGAAAGCCCGAACTCATTGATACTGATCCAGCTACCACCGCCAGTTGGGTCGAGTGGCATGATGATATCGACGCCGTTAACTCGATACTGTTTAGGCGGCATTGCTAGTGCTCGCGTCTTTTGTTCGTCACGGTTAAAAAAGACCTGATAACCATTTTCTTCAAGCAGCCAAGATACTGAACACATGATTATTGCTCCCTCAGATAGCTGCTGGTGGTTGGGGCATAACCAAAGGTATTGCATGTTTCGACATCAAGAAAGGTCGTGATCACTTTGATCATCGCATAGTGATGATTGGCATGCAGCGCAGCAAAGGTGACCTCTCTTTCTAACGTAGAAGGCAGGCTGGCGAATACTTGTGTATCCATTGAAACTTCGGTTTGGATCATGATAGGCGCTTCGAGATCTCTGCGGTCTAATCGTTCAAGCCAGTTGATCACATAATGGATCTCTTTTACTGCAATTGAGCGGTCGTATTCGACCGGGTGACCGCGACGACGAGTGTTGTAATCAACGGTCGCATTCTCTTTTAAGATTAAGGCGTGAAAAAGATCGAGCGTGTGACGAGTATGCTCACCAATAGAGCTTGTGACGTGCGGCTTTGCTCGTGTCAGATAGTCGCTGTCAGATATCGCTAACAAAAACTCTAGACCCTGATTCAATATCTCTACCGCTCCTTTGATACAAGGAGAGAAAGAAGTGAGGGCGCTCGGTTGGGCTATGGGGTTCATTCATGGTCCTCGTACAAAGTTAGTCAGTGGTCGGATATTGTTGAACAAGACGTCGCTCTTCTTGCCACGCAGCGAATAAGCTTTTGAAAGAAGGAGTCTTATGGCCTCGTTGTTTTTGCTGAGCGCCAATATCAAAAAGAATGCGGTATTGCAGTAGTAGCGTAGAAAATATCTCTCGCAGCGGTGTGTTGCGATCCCAGATATGCCCAGCCTCACTGCTTGCGCCATTGACCTCAAGGATCGTGAAATCCTCTCCGTTCATTAGGCTGTGCATGTCCTTAAACTTGACGTCGAGTCGGCCAAAATGAAAACCATCGAAGTCATCGAATATCTCGTCTAAACGTTCAGTTAAAGCCCGAGTGATGTATTGATTGCCATCGCGGAAGATGCAGCCACGGCTATGGCTACCTGCGAACGCAAGTTGGAACTCTTCGCCCTCTGCGAGCACGTGATCCAATTTATCTTGATGCCTTGGTAGATACAGGTGACTGAGCTGCCCAGCACGCGGGCTATTTTCAATTAACTGCTTGAGTGTCGACTTGCCATCACCCATCACCATTGGCGCATATTTGAGTGTGATCGAGATGATCTCGCCTTGCTTTTTGTTTGGGTAACGAACATAGAAAACGCCAGCTTCTGCCTGATAAGGCGCCTTTTCTTGCAGTAGAAAGCGAGCGTTATTTGGGAAAGATTCAACATATTGCTCAAGTTGATCTTGTGTGTTGATCAGCTTGACGCCAACGCCTCGACAGCCAAGATCTGGTTTAGCGACAATCGGGAAATCAAGATCGGATTGTATGAGTGCGCTGCGTGCATCTTCAGCTTGTTTCTTACCGCTGAGATCCGTTTTGGTGAGGGTGATAAACGGAGAGATCCAACGCTGACTTGAAGATCCGGCAAGGCTTAATATCTCGTGTTTTGATTCGCCTACCATACCGCTTAACTTGATGCTTGGGTTGGCGATGAGCGGCAGTGCCCAGTCAAAGTGCCGTAACCCTTGCATCAGGCTTTGAATCACCACTGGCGTGTAGAAGAACCAAGTTGGAAGAAACTCATAAGGAGAGACGCTGCGCACGGTATCTTTTTCAAGCAAAGGCATGCCTGCATTGATTTGATGTGCGGGAATGATGCGAATATCTTGCGGTGAACTCATGATAATCCTCTAGAGTAGGTTCTATTCATTAATCGATTGCCGATAAACAGCAAAGCGATGGCACACGGGATGATAATCCATTGATATTCAGAGGCTTGCAGCCACGCTGATGTCCCTAAATAGTAGATGGCAGAGAAGACAATGCCAGTCCAGATCGCGGTGGCGCTGATGACAGCAAACAAGAAAGTAGGCAGTGGGATGGCGAAAAAGCCACTTAAGGTAAACCCGACGGTGCGAAGCCCTGGAATAAAGCGGATAACAAAAAGGCTGCTGAATGCGTTCTGACGTAATTTGGTACGAAGCGAACGAAAGTACTTATTAGTGAGGGCTTTATATCGAACACCTCGGAAGTAACGTCCTGATTTACCCAGGTAATAAAGACCGAGATCACCCGTGGCAATACCGATGAAAATCGCAAGCAGCGCATATTGAGGAAGTATTAGACCTTGAGTCGCTATACCTGCCGCCGTAACAATCGCAAGATCTTCAAGCAGGTAAGAAAGCGCGATGATGCCAAGCATCAGCCATAGCAGCGACTCCTTTCCTGAATGTAACCATGCTTGAATGCTCTCGACGGTGCTCATCAAATGTCCTTATCTATCCTATAGATGAATGGCTTAACCACCATTCATTGAGTGTAGTAAATTAAATAGACAGGAGGAGCAGATAAAAACTTACAGCTGATTAGTGTTTTTTTGTGTTGGATTTATTCAATTGGTGGTTTGAGTCGTGCTGTTTGACTGCTGTTTGACTGCTGTTTGACTGCTGTTTTGAAGCTAAAGGCGTGGCATTTAGAAGCGGGTTGAACGAGAGTTTGTCGTTCGAAAATTAGGGCTTTGGGCTGAACATTTAGAAGAAAAGAAAAAGGCTGAGTCGTTAAACTCAGCCTTTCAGAACGTTAACTATGGATTACTTAAGCAACCTATTTAGTTAGGTCAATCTGGTAAACAGCAAAACCAACATCGTCAGTCGCAACACGTTTCATCGGGTATTGACCCTTCTCTTTAATGAACTCTGCTGCTTTGTCGCTTGGAGATGTTTCAAAGCGGATATCTAGCTTGTTATCTGTTTTGATTGGCGCAAATGACCAATTGTTATCCGCGCTTGGGCTCACTTGACCTTGCTCTTTGCTTACGCGAGAGATGTAGTTTGCAAGAACAGTACGGTTCTCATCTGGTGCATCAAATGCGATGAAGTCTTCACCTGTGCCTGGGAACTTAGCGCTGTATGCACGGTAGTTGTTGGTTGCGATCAGGAAGTCTTGCTTCATGTCGATTGGCTTACCTTGGTAAGTTAGGCCAACAATACGCTGTGAGTCAGGGTTAACGACTTTACAGTTTGCATCGTATTTAGCAGGTTGAGTTACGTCGATTTGGTAATCAACACCGTCGATAACATCGAAGTTGTAAGTACGGAAGTTATCCCACTCAATCAACTGTTGTGGTGCTGTGGAGTTAACATCCACTTGGTTGAACTGACCTGCAGAACACTCAAGCCACTCTTTTACTTCGTGACCTGTTACCTTCATCGCAACTAGCGTGTTCGGGTAAAGGTACAAGTCAGCTGCGTTACGGAATGTCAGTTGACCAGATTCAACCTCAGTGAAGTTCGCTGGGTCATTCTTACGGCCACCGGCCTTGAATGGTGCAGCTGCTGAAAGTACTGGCGTACCATCTAGGTCAGGGTCACCTTGGATGAACTGTTCAACGTAATCTTTCTGTGCAAGGTTAACGATTTGAACTGTTGGATCGTCTTGTACTAGAGACAAGAAGCTGTACATCACATCGTCTGCTTTACCAATCGGTTGGTTAACAAACTCACGAGTACCAGCGTGGTCTTTTTCTAGTGCTGTTACGATGCCTTCATCAGCTGCAGCAAGCGATTTCTTCTCTATTTTGTCGTAGATAGGGCGCGCTTCTGATTGGCCTTTAACAACTTCCCACTTACCGTCTTTTTGTGCAAGTGTTAGATCCATAACACCAACGTGGCTACCCCAACGACCAGGCATTACTGCCGCAACGCCGTTCATGGTGCCAGTTTCGTTGTCGATGCCTTGAATGTCATCAAAACCTTTACCTGGGAAAACTGCGTGAGAGTGGCCGAATGCGATCGCATCGATGCCGTCTACTTCAGATAGGTAGAACGTTGAGTTCTCTTCGCCATTTTTGTATGGGTCAGTTGATACGCCTGAGTGAGGGATAGCAACGATAACCTCTGCACCTTCCGCTTTCATTTGAGGCACTAACTCGTTAGCCGTCTCAATGATATCGCGAGCGATCACTTTGCCTTCTAGATTCTTCTTATCCCACGTCATGATTTGTGGTGGAACAAAACCGATGTAACCCACTTTTACTTCGTGCTCTACGCCAGCAGTATCTTCGAACGTGTGCGTCTTGATGATATAAGGCGTGAAGTAGTGTTCTTTGGTTTCTGCGTCGTAAACGTTAGCACTGATGTACGGGAAATCAGCGTCGTTGATAGATTCTTCTAGGAACTCAAGACCGTAGTTGAATTCGTGGTTACCTAGGTTTGCAGCGTCGTAGCTTAGTTGGTTCATTGCTTTATATGCAGGGTGAACTTCGCCAGCTTCGATGCCTTTGTCTGCCATGTAGTCACCCATTGGGCTACCTTGTAGCAAGTCACCGTTATCAACTAAAACGCTGTTGGTTACTTCGCTTTGAGCTTCTTTTACTAAAGTTGCAGTACGTGCTAAGCCGATTTTTTTCGATGGCTTGTCTTTGTAGTAGTCGTAATCCATTAGGTTGGTATGGATATCCGTCGTTTCTACGACACGTAATTTAATCACTTCATCGGTATCTGGTGTTGTTGTGCAGCCTGCTAAAGTCAAACCAAGACCCGCAAGTACAGCCAATGACAAAGGTTTCATTGCAACTTTCATTTTGTAGCTCCAAAGTGGATAGTAGAAAATTCGTTGCGTAATGTAACAAAACCGAATGAAACAATGATTACAACGAATGTTAATTCGTGACTTAGATCGATTACTTTATGGTGTTCTGCAAGACGCCTCACAAAGCTGCTCAATCGATGCGCAACTGATATCGATAATATTAGTCCATTCATTTCACCTGCTTATCGGTAAATCCAATCCCTTATCAGCTTTTCGAATAAAAAATGAAATTTTAGAATTTCCAGTAATATGAGAGGCTCGTCATAATGCCTATATCAAGGACGTATCAGGCAGATGAATAGCAAGGATAGCTCAAAACGAAGCTTCTGTTTTCTTCTAGTGCCAATACTCCCATTCACTCAAGTGGATGAGTTAAATCCCTTGCTTGGCAAGACCAAGTAATGAATTGCTCGTAACGCGAGCCTTAAAGGAAGCACTGAAATGGACCAAGAACGTTTAACCCACCTAAAACAGCTCGAAGCGGAAAGTATTCATATTATCCGTGAAGTAGCGGCTGAGTTTGATAACCCAGTGATGATGTACTCCATCGGAAAAGATTCTTCTGTGATGCTTCATTTAGCTCGCAAAGCGTTTTATCCAGGCAAGATTCCATTCCCGCTATTGCATGTAGATACGGATTGGAAATTCCGCGAGATGATTGAGTTTCGTGATCGTACGGCTAAAAAGTACGGCTTCGACCTTTTAGTACATAAGAACCCAGAAGGTATTGAGATGGGTTGTAGCCCATTTGTACATGGTTCTTCGAAGCACACTGACATCATGAAAACACAGGGCCTTAAGCAGGCGTTAAACAAGTATGGGTTCGATGCGGCTTTTGGTGGTGCGCGTCGTGATGAAGAAAAATCTCGTGCGAAAGAACGTGTTTATTCTTTCCGTGATAAGAACCATACGTGGGATCCAAAAAACCAGCGTCCAGAGCTTTGGCACACCTACAACGGTCAGGTTAATAAGGGCGAAAGCATTCGTGTCTTCCCGCTATCTAATTGGACTGAGCTCGATATCTGGCAATACATCTATCTAGAGAGCATCGATATTGTTCCACTTTACCTTTCAGACAAACGCCCTGTAGTTGAGCGTGATGGCATGCTGATCATGGTTGATGATGACCGTATGGAGCTGCAAGAAGGTGAAGTGATTGAAGAGAAAAGCGTTCGTTTTCGTACTTTAGGCTGTTACCCATTAACCGGAGCGGTTGAATCTGAGGCGAATACGCTAACGGGCATTATTGAAGAGATGCTGGTGGCGACGTCTAGTGAGCGTCAAGGTCGAGCGATTGACCATGATCAGTCGGGCTCTATGGAGCTGAAAAAGCGCCAAGGTTATTTCTAAGAATCTAAGGAAAGAAAAATGAATAGTGCAGTAGAAGCCGAATTGGCTGAACTAGGGATTGAAGGTTATCTAAGTCAGCATCAGCATAAATCTATGCTTAGATTTTTAACTTGTGGCTCGGTAGATGACGGTAAAAGTACGCTAATCGGTCGCTTACTCCATGATACAAAACAGATTTATGAAGATCAGCTAGCGGCGGTTCACTCGGATAGCCAACGAGTGGGAACGACAGGTGAGAAACCTGATTTGGCACTGCTTGTTGATGGTCTGCAGGCTGAGCGTGAGCAAGGGATCACGATCGATGTGGCTTACCGCTACTTCTCGACTCAAAAACGTAAGTTCATTATTGCTGATACTCCTGGGCATGAGCAGTATACGCGCAACATGGCAACAGGCGCTTCAACGTGTGATCTGGCGGTGATCTTGATTGATGCTCGTAAGGGCGTTCTGGATCAAACACGTCGTCACTCGTTTATCTCTAACCTGCTTGGTTTGAAGCATTTCATCGTTGCTGTAAACAAGATGGATCTTGTGGAGTATTCACAAGATCGTTTTGAAGAGATTCGCGATCAGTATCTAGAGTTTGCAGAAAACCTAGAAGGTGAAACCAATATTCAGATCTTGCCAGTATCGGCGCTTGAAGGCATCAACGTTGCTGCACCAAGTAAAGAGCTTGCATGGTTCGAAGGCCCATCTCTGCTAGAAGTGTTAGAGAACGTCGACATTGACCAAAAGCGTTCGGCAGGTGAATTCCGATTCCCAGTTCAGTACGTCAATCGTCCTAACTTAGACTTCCGCGGTTTTGCTGGCACCGTTGCCTCTGGCCGTGTCAGTGTCGGTGATGAAATCAAGGCGCTGCCGTCGGGTAAAACCTCTAAGGTTGCACGCATTGTAACTTTTGATGGTGATTTGGAGTCTGCGCAAGCGGGCTTGGCAGTAACACTGACCCTTGAAGATGAGATTGATATCAGTCGTGGTGATTTGATTGTGCTAGAAAACGCGCAGATTGAATCCACTAACCACGTATTGGCTGACATCGTGTGGATGACAGAGCAACCATTGCAACCGGGCAAAGCTTACGACATCAAGATCGCAGGCAAGAAAACCGTTGGTCAGGTTGAAACGGTTCGTCACCAATACGACATCAACAACCTATCGACTCACGCTGTCGATGAGTTGCCATTGAATGGCATTGGCTTGTGTGAATGGTCACTGAACGAGACTGTCGCGCTGGATAAATACCGTGAAAGTGCCGATACCGGTGGCTTCATCGTTATCGACCGACTAACCAACGTGACGGTTGGCGCGGGTTTGATTCGAGACCGTTTGGACTCTGTTGAACAGCAAGTCGGTAACTTCTCTGCATTTGAACTTGAGTTCAACGCATTGGTTCGCAAACATTTCCCTCATTGGGATGCCAAAGATCTAAGCCAACTACTGAAGTCATAAACGACCAAGTAACAGCTTATTGAATCAGGCGGAAACCGATCGTTTCCGCCATAAAGGACGGGTATATGTGGCAACAAGGATTTGTATTAGCGATTTTGCTCGGCATCATTACTTGCCTGCTCGTTACCCGTATTAAGCCAAGCTTTATCTTTGCTGGCGCGGCGTTTATTGCTTTTATGGCTGGCATGATCGACTTGTCGAGCTTGGCTAATAACTTCACTAACTCCTCGTTACTGACTTTAATTCTTCTGATCCTCGCATCAAGTGCGTTGGAGAAAACTCGCTTAATCAGCTGGGTTAGCCGCAATATCTCTGAAGGTAGGCTAGGTACCGTGGTTGCGAAGTTGGGTATTTCTACAGCGTTACTTTCTTCTTTTACTAATAACACCGCGGTGGTTGTTTCTTTGATCGGGGCGATCAAACGTAATCAACAGCACGCGCCGTCTAAGTTACTTATCCCTTTGTCATACGCTGCCATCTTAGGTGGCACCCTGACATTGATCGGCACCTCTACCAATTTGATCATCAATAGTTTTGTTGAAGATGCAGGTTTACCGAGCTTAAACTTTTTCACACCTACCTTGATCGGTTTAGCGGTTTTGGTCGGTGGGGTATTGATCCTTATTCCTCTTAGCTATTTTTTACCCAGCTACGATGATGGTTCTCAAGATGATCTGCCTTACTTTTTAGAAGCCAGAGTGGAGCCGGGCTCACCGTTAGTTGGTCGCAGCGTAAGTGAAAACAACCTCAGAGCATTGAGAAAACTGTTCTTAGCGGAAGTGATTCGAGACGGTAAGACCACCGCATCTATTGACCCTGATTTTATTCTTCAAGCTCGCGACCGATTGCTGTTTTGTGGTGATGTAGAGAGTGTTGCAACACTGCAAGAAATCCAAGGTTTAACCCTGTTTGGTCAGCATCATTTGAATGGCCAGAGCTTTGTTGAAGTGGTGGTGAGTTCGTCGGCAAGCTTCTGTAACAAAACCCTGAAAACCAGCCAATTTAGAGATCGTTTCGATGCGGTTGTGGTTGCTATTCGTCGTGGCCATGAACGCCTAGAAGGTGGGCTAGGGAATATCACATTGACCGCTGGTGATACCTTGATTTTGGTTCCAGGTAAACGCTTTGAAGAACAGCGCCAACAACACAACAAAGAGTTTGTGTTGATGAATGACTTAGATTCGAGTGCCAAGCTTGATGCCGACAAATCGACGTTCGTGTTGCTCGGCTTTGCTAGCGTGATTGGTTTAGCCCTTATCGATGCAGTACCTATTATCAAAGGCTTAGCTGGTTTTCTACTGTTGCTGGTGGCATTTGGCGTGGTGCAACTGGGTGAGCTCCGCCGCCGTTTCCCAGTTGATATTGTGGTGATCGTGGGCTCTGCACTTTCTATTGCTCAACTGATGATTTCATCGGGTTTATCTGAGCGGATGGGGCTGATGTTTATGGAGGCGTTTAATGGCTGGGGCGTATTCGGTGCGTTAGTTGCTACCTACTTTATGACTTTGGTTTTGACAGAGCTGGTGACCAATAATGCGGCTGCAGCACTCTCATTTCCGATTGGCTACAGTATGGCAGTAGGTTATGGCGTTGACCCTATGCCGTTCATCATGGCGGTACTGTTTGGTGCCAGTGCCAGTTTTATCTCTCCATACGGCTACCAAACCAACTTACTTGTTTATAGCGTAGGTAATTACCATTTAACGGATTATCTGCGTATCGGCATTCCAATCTCGATTGTATATTCGGGCTTGGTGCTGACCCTAATTCCTTATTTTTTCCCATTTTAATGCTGTTTATTTAAAGGACTAATTATGACCGCAGTACTCAAATCCAAAGATGAGAATGTTGTGTGGCATCAACACTCGATTGATAAAACATTTCGCGCGGATCTGAAATCACAAAAGCCAGCCGTGCTCTGGTTCACGGGGTTGTCTGGTTCTGGTAAATCGACAGTCGCTGGAGCATTAGAAAATCGCTTGGCACAGCTTGGTTACCATACTTATTTATTGGATGGTGACAATGTGCGTCATGGCTTATGTAGCGACCTTGGCTTCTCTGAGCAAGATCGTCGAGAGAACATCCGTCGTATTGGTGAGCTTGCTAAATTGATGGCAGATGCAGGCTTGATCGTGTTGTCAGCCTTTATTTCTCCGCATCAAGCTGAAAGGCAACTCGTGAGAGATTTATTGCCGGAAGGTGAGTTTCTTGAGGTGTTCGTCAATACGCCATTAGAGGTTTGCGAACAGCGTGATCCTAAAGGTCTGTATAAGAAAGCACGTTCCGGAGAAATCCCGAACTTCACAGGTATTAGTTCAGTGTACGAAGCGCCTCTGAACCCTGAGATTGATCTACCTGCAGGTGAGAAGACACTCGATGAATTGGTCGAACTGTGTATTGATGCGTTGGAGAAGCGAAATATTTTAGCCAATTGAGATCGTTGGTACGACTAAGGCTGTTCACTTACTTATCGACTTATTCATGACTGATAAGTAGTACAGCCTTGGTTTTCCGAGACAAGAAACCTATCCCCTAGATTCTCTTTATTCCTCTTAATACTTCACTTCTTACATCGTCTATTTTAGCTCCGTAGAGTGTCTAGACGGTGTAATTCACGCTGCTTTTCACCTCTGTCTGAACCGTGAATTTCTGGCTCAATAGTGCAATCAGTTGGTCGTAATATTGTGTGTTTGGCTTGTTGCCGAGCAAGGTACAAAGCTCATTGCCTGTAGGGCTGAATCGGTAGTAAACCAGCTTCACGCCTTTTGATAATGGTGCCAGTGACATGCTCTTACCTTGATAGGTTAGGTGCAGGGCTGGATCGAAATCAATCTCTCCGGATTCTAATTCTGTGCCCAGAATAATCCCGAGCTCTATCAAGTGGAGCAAGCTGGAGTAGGGCAGGTTGTGCCCACCAAGGTTGATGGTGTTGGTGGTGTCCCTTTTGCCAAAGTTGAATAGCCCAGCATGAGATTTAAAGCCGAGTAAGAGCTTTCTGCTGTTATCGCTACCAAAGCTACAACCCAGTGATGCTGCCCTTTGTAGGGTTAACGCTTCTTTTGGTGTCATGTCTTTTAAGATTTGCAGTGCCTTCATCGACGTCGAGCCTGGGTTGGTGACTTCTCGTTTCAGTACTTGAGCCCATAGCCTCTGCATCGATGTATTGTGGATCTCTTGTGCCATGTCGAAGAAACGGTATAACCAGTCCTGATCCGGGTCTCCAGCCGCTTCATCCTTACATGAAGAGTGCGCCAACTTTAGAATCTGTTCTAGGTTCTTTTGGCGAAGCTCTCTACGTTTTTTCTCTCGCAATAGTGCCCGTTCGATAAGCGTACTCTCAGCTTTATCCTTTGGCTTGGCACTATGACTAATTAAGGAATCGAGGCCGAAGCTTTGTGCGATGTGCAGCATTCTGCTGGCACTGTCGGCAATATGAGGCTTTTTCTCATGCTTATGCTGTGTGTCGCTAGCATGCTCAATGATCACTGGCTGTTTGGTTTTTGACATAAGAGTACCGTTAGGAGACGACTCAAAACCAATCGTAGTAAATAATTGCTCAGCCTAGCTTGTTAAAACGCTTGATAACTGAGCTACAATTTTTGATTGTAGAATAACTACTTATCAAAAAGCTCCGCCTTGTTCTCAAGGCTTTTTCCTACGCTATTTCTGAACACTTACTTATTGTGATTGGTATAACTGTCTAAAATGTAACTCTTTATCTTATTGGTGGCTAGATTTTGCGAGCATAGTTGAAGGTTTCAACAAAATTTTACTTTTGTTGATGATAATAAAATGTTAAATTTGTTGTAATTCTCAAGGAGGAGTTATGAATCAAGTCAATGATAACAAGCTGAAGAAACAGCTTAGTATAGGGTTATTACTCGCGATTTATGTCGCTGTTCTAGCTTACTTATCTAATTACATCGCGTAATTCAGAAGAAAATTATCGTTATTAAACTGTTATTGAATGATCACACTCGTTCAGTGACGGCAGCTCATCCTTGAGCCACCCTTCTAATGACTACATGTCGTCATATTCTTCAATCGCAGTACCTTCAATAAGATAACCTGTTTGCGCTAAGTCATGGCTGATCGACTCAGTTTTTAGCGTACCGACTAAATAAATTACATCCCATAACTGCTGTATTGGCGCACCTTTCGGGAACTTCACGTAGATGATTTGGTTCGGTGGCGGCGGTGGCACGTGGATACATGCGCCAAAGTACGGTACCAGCAGAAACTCAGTGATCATATTCTCATCACCTTCCAATGGAATCACAAAGCCTGGAATCTTCACTGTGCTGCCATTCAGCTCTGGGCGAACAGCACCAAGTGTCGATTGTTGAGGTTTGTCCATACTATTGTGGTCAACCATTGGCATACCAAATGAATCTAGTTGAGCGCGCTCTGATTCTGGAATCAAATCAATCCATTCAAGTGTTAATACCGATTCGTCATTCTGAGTGGTTTCAGCGTGAGCTGTACTGATAAATGGGAACAGAAGTAGCCCAAGTATCAGTAGGAATTTGCGTTGCATCGTAGGTTCCTATTTTAGATTCGAATCGTCATGCCATCAGACAATGACTGGCGGTAAGCCCTGAAAGCGGGAATAAAGCCGATAATGATTCCGGCAACTTGTACCAGCATAAGCAGTTTCCACTCATGCGGTGTGATTGCGGATATCGATATGTTGATACCATAACTTTGTTGCACAATAGGAGCAACCACTGCGATCAGCGCAAACAGCACTGCAACACCTAATGTAATGCCAAGGAAGGTTAGTGCACTGGCTTCACTGATCAGTAAACCAAACACATGACGAGGTCTTGCGCCCATCGCACGTAGGATAGCCATCTCTCGACGCCTTTCTTGCAAGCTAGTGAGTAGGCTACTGAGCATACCCAATAATCCGGCGACAACAACAAACCCTGAAACAATCAGTAATGCTTGTTCTGCTACAGCCATCATTCCCCACAATTCGTGAAGCGCAATGCCCGGCATAATGGCGCTTAAAGGTTCTTGGCGGTAGTTATTGATTTCTCGTTGCAGTGCGAAGGTTTGGATCTTCGATTTAAGGCCAACCATCATCGCGGTAATCTGCTTCGGTTGGAAGTCACGTTGCTTTAGCGCTTCAGCATTCGGTGTGTGCCCGAGGTTGGCACCTGATTCCCAGCCAACATGAATTGCTTCGATTGCCTCTAGCGATACGTGTACGGTTTTGTCTACTGGTGTTCCTGTTGGCGCGAGTATTCCCACAATCTTGAAGGGCAGATTATCGTGACGGCTAAACGCAACATCACTGATACCGTGCGCAAGAATGATTTGATCACCTATTTTGTAATCTAGCTTCTTCGCGACGTCGGCACCAATCACTACGTCAAATAGCTGATTAAACTCTTTGCCTTGCTGAAAAGTAAGTGGTTGCTTACTTCCATAGCGATAATTCTCGAAGTAGCTATGGTTCGTGCCCATTACGCGGAAGCCTTTATGTGAATCACCCAATGAGATTGGGATCGCCCACTTTACAGCGTTGTGCTGGCTAAATTCTTCATAGCTTTTCCAGTCGATGTTGTTGGTCGCATTACCGATTCTAAATACGGAATAAAGCAGCAGGTTTACCTGACCAGAGCGGCCACCGACGATAAGGTCAGTACCTGAAATCGTATTGGCGAAGCTGCTCTTAGCTTCGGTTCTTACACGTTCCACACCGAGTAATAGAATGACGGATACAGCCACAGTGAGAATAGTTAGAATGGCTGTGGCTTTACGGTTGAGTACGCTTTTTAAGGCTAAGTGAGTAATTACTTTCATACGACAACCTTAGCTTGGTTAACGGTTTTTAAATCTATGGTTCGAGTGAACAACTTTTCTAGTGTTGGATCATGGCTAACAAAGATAAGAGTAGAACCTGCCTGGTTGGCTTGTTCTAACAACAGTTCGATAAAAGCTTCTCGGTTGTCATGATCCAAAGCCGAGGTTGGCTCGTCGGCAATAATGATTTTGGGTTGGCCGATCAAAGCACGAGCGGCAGCAACACGTTGTTGTTGACCGATGCTTAACTCGGTAACGGGCTTGTCCATTAAAGCTTGAGGTAGTTTTAATCTGAGTAACAACTCTCGAGCCGTCTCTTGTAAGCTTTTCTGGCTTTCAGCGACTTGCTGTTTACGTATCTGTGAAAACTGGCAAGGAAGCGTCACGTTATCGATAACTGATAGATAAGGAAGCAGGTTAAATTGTTGGAAAATATAACCAATATGATCGGCTCTGAATTTATCTCTTTGACGAGGTGTAAGCTGAGTGAGGTCTTGATCAAGGATAGAGACTTCTCCTTGCTCAGCTTGGTTGATTCCGGTCAGTAGCCCTAACAAAGTTGATTTTCCACAACCACTTGGCCCTTTAATAAAAAGGTGCTCTTGGGCTTGGATGTGAAGAGAGGGGATCTCTAACGTTGGTGGTAATTCAGGCTTCCAACGAAAGCTGATATTTTCGAGTTTGACCACAAGTGATGAACTGTCAGAAGACATGCTAGCTCCAATAATTAAAGCGGTGTATCTACTGGACAGTAATTTGAAACATAAATTCCCAGGAACACACCGATTTGAACAGCCAAGTAAGCGATGACTTACCTGGCTGTTTATTTTACGTTTAATCCGATCTAGGAGTGATTAGAATCGGAAACTAATACGCTCTGCGTTAAGCACTTCTTGTACTTGAGCTGTGTCTGTTAGTAGGTTCACCGTCATTTTTTCAGTGTTGCTGAACTTAGAGAACCACTGAGTGCTAACTGTGTCTAGCTTAGCAACATCTGAACATTCATAGTGGTACTCAACAGTGAACTCACCGTGGCCACCTTCTGAGTGATCGTGGCCTTCATGATCGTGGTGGTCGTGACCTTCGTGGTCATCATGATCGTGCTCAGCGTGGTCATGGTCTTTGTGGTCATCATGATCGTGTTCAGCGTGGTCATGGTCTTTGTGGTCGTCATGATCGTGTTCAGCGTGATCATGGTCTTTGTGGTCGCCATGACCGTGTTCCGCATGGTCATGGCCTTCATGGTCGTCATGACCGCCTTCTAAGGTGTTTGCTACTGACTTGAACTTCAGAGTACAACTCGCATTGTTAAAACTAAACAGCTCTTCTGGCTTGTTTAATTGTGCGATAGCCTGTTCAAACACTTTCTTCTGTTCTGCAGTTTTTGGAGCATGTTCAAACCCAACCACATCTGCGCCTGGAGCTGTTACTTCAACAAGCAATTCTTGCCCATCTTGCGCGATGTTTACTTCAACTTGGCCATGTACGTGTGCATCATGAGAGCGGAATTCTTCGTTAGCTAGAGCATTTGTAGAGACAGTCATGCCGATAACAACGGCTAAAAAAGTAGGTTTCATGTTTTTTCCTGAATAAAGGTTAATTAAAAAGTAGTGGTAATTAAGCGATATTTACAGGAGGTGAGCGTGCCAAATAAGCGAAATATAGCCGCTGTAGTGAAGTTACTGACTCTGTAATAGCGACAGTAAATTCCGAATGGAACTCTGGAATCTGTGGTAGTGAGTGCGCTGTGATGAACTGATTAAGCGAAAACAGCTCACAATGGTGTGAAGTGTGGTGCTCTGGTGCGATATCCACAATGTGTGTTGCGGCTAACACGCTTAACATGAGCATAAGCCCAAGCAAGATGCCTGTTTTGCGTTTCACATTGTTGGGTGTGTTTTGCCACATCAGGATGATTAACCACAGAATTAAAAAAAGGATACTGTTATAATATAACAATATCCTTTGGTTAGGTCTCGAAAAAGACGCGAATATCTTATTAAAGGCTCGCTTTAATCAACTCAATGACTTGAGTGACTTCTGATTCGTTTAATGCACCTTCTTTTACAAACAAGATTTTACCTTGCTTGTCTTGAACGATAATCGCTGAGCTTTCTTCTTTTAGAGCCCATGTTGACGCAACGGCGCCGTCTTCATCTAGGACCATAGAAGACCATGGAAATTCTTCTTTGCTGCTTTCGGCAGAGGACTTAACAAAAGACCCAGTACCCCAAATCGCATCATCTTGGTTGATGATAGTGGTGGTTTGGTAGCTGTCTTCTGAGAATTTCGATGCGGTAATGGCTGCCATCAGTGGTGCGTTGAGCTCTTTAGAGCTGCTGCGGCCAGCGATAGCTTGAACGACGCGAACTTTACCTAGAAGATCATTGGTTGCCCAAGCTTGATATCCAGTATTTCCGTCGTTTAGAACAATCTCACCATAGTTACTCACATCAACGGCAGGCAGGGTAGCGCCTACTGATAGGTTGTGAGCATTGGCGAAGAGTGGAGAGACTGCGGCTAGAAAAGCCAGTAGAGTTTTGTTTTTCATTATATTTTTGTTCCGCTTATTGGTTTGCACAGGAAGTATAATATGAAATTTGAAAAATGCCTCTTTAACTTTTTTATCGTACGACGTAGAAAGAAGTTGCAGGCTTGTTACCAAAAGGTATAATGCATCAATATCAAGATGAACAATAGATTATCTTGCTGTTTGCTAAAGGAATTAGCGATTAAATGTGCTTTGAACAGCGACGCTGTTCAGGTATGTGACTGTAGTACTCAAATGGAATTGAGGTTGTATTATGTTAAGAAAATTTTCTACTTACCGTCCACGTCAGGTGGCGCGTTTCGTTAAAGTCCTGTTCAAAGGCCAATTTGCTATTGAAGGTGTTGGAGAGTTTCGCTTCGACCAAGGCAAGGTGCTACTTCCTGAAGTTTCAGACAAACAAAAGCTCACTATTTTTAAAGAAGTTAACGGCACCATTGCAGCGTTGCCGGTGTAACTGAGCTTTATCGATTTGTCTTGCACCGAATAGATTAACAATGAAAAGGGCTTCCTGATGGAAGCCCTTTTTTTAATGGATGTTGTTCTAGCTTGTATGCCTAACGCACATTATTGCGGAGGGAAGCACACACCCGTACCGCCCAACCCACAGTAACCGTTAGGGTTTTTGGCTAGGTATTGTTGGTGGTAGGTTTCTGCGAAAAAATATTTTCCAGCAGGCAGAACTTCCGTCGTGATCTCGTTGCCTAAAGATTCAGTCATTGCTCGTTGATATTCACGTTTAGAGTGCTCAGCGATAGATTGTTGTTCTTCACTGAAGGTGTAAATCGCAGAACGGTACTGAGTCCCTAAATCGTTGCCTTGGCGCATCCCTTGAGTTGGGTCATGACGCTCCCAAAAGGTTTCAAGTATTCGAGCTAGAGAGGTTTGTTCACTATCAAATATGACACGAACGACCTCGGTATGGCCGGTTTGCCCAGTACATACTTGTTCATAAGTGGGATTAACTGTGTATCCGCCAGCGTAACCAACGGATGTTGAAATAACGCCATCCAATTGCCAAAACAAACGCTCAGCTCCCCAGAAGCACCCCATACCAAACAGGACTTCTTGTTGAGAGCCCGTGGGTGCATCGAGCAGGTCGGTTTGATTGACGAAATGGCGCTCAGTGATTCGAATTGGGTCAGCATTTCCCGGTAGTGCGGTTGCTGCATAAACCAGTTGTTGTTTGTTTAGCATGTTATATTCCTTTTCGCATACGTTTACCGCGCTGGCTTTTATTTAACGTGGGTTCATATTAACTGTTGGTCAATATTGAATAAGTCTTTAAATTAGACCGTGTTATTCCAGGATTTATTACAGACTCAATGCCTATTTAGCGGTATTATTTCTTTTCACTTATTAACGTATTGATAACTTCTTCACCAATTAAACATGATAAGAAAAACTTTACCAGTTCTGATTGGCACTCTATTGTCATCGACGCTCGCTTTCGCTGACGTTTCCCTTGAAATCAAAGGGCTAGATGGAGCGCTTGAGGATAATGTTGATGCTTATCTGAGTGCGATCCCTGAAGAAGAGTATTCGGTTTCACTAAGATTCCAATCCCGCTTGGAATCTATGATTAAAGAAGCCCTGAATGCGTTAGGCTACTACCACCCTAAAATCACATTTACTCACTCCGAAGATGATACCGAAATGACCGTTACGGTTGAGCCGGGAGAGCCTGTTGTTATTTATACTTCAGATATCGTTCTAACTGGTGAAGCCAAGGATGACCCAGACTTTTTAGCCTTGATAGCGAAGAGTAGCTTGTCTAAAGGTTCGACTCTGAATCATGGTAATTATGACTCTTTGAAATCGTCGATCCGCAACCTTGGCTTAGCGAAAGGCTACTTCGATGGTGCTTATGATCTTAGTAAGCTAGAAGTCGCTCCTGAATTGAACCGCGCTTATGTTCGTCTTCATTATAACAGTGGTATCCGCTATCACTTTGGTACTACTCAGGTTACTGGTAGCCAGATAGAAGAAGATAAGGTGCAGTCACTTAAACCATTTGAGGATGGCGAACCTTACTCAATCATCAAAGTCGGTGAGTACAACCAAAACCTGTCCAATACGGATTGGTTCTCCTCGGTATTTGTTGAACCAGATTTAAGCCAGTTAGGCGAAGGCCGAGAGATCCCGATGAAGGTTAGCCTTGCTCCGCAAGCTCGTAACCAAATCGAAACGGGTATCGGTGTATCCACCGACCTTGGCGTAAAAGGCACTCTGAAGTGGAAAAAACCTTGGGTTAATGAACAAGGCCATAGCTTCAATAGCAGCCTGTCGATTTCTAAACCTGAACAGACGATTACCGCTACCTATAAAATCCCTCTGGATGACGTGCTGAACGACTACTATCAAGTTAAGTACGGTATGAAAAACTTGGATAATCGTGATACCAAGAGTTTGGAGTCAAACTTAGCGCTAGAAAGATATTGGCGACTGGATAACGGTTGGCAACGCACGGTCTTCATTCGATACTTGGTCGAAAACTATGAGCAAGGTTTGCAGGATGATTTAGCGCAATTTGTGCTGCCGGGTATCTCTTTCTCACGCACTCGAACGCGAGGCGGTTCGATGCCGATGTGGGGCGATAAACAAACCATTATGGTTGAAGCGGGTGATGATACCTTGTTATCTGAAACTAAGGTTGTTCGTTTTCAAGGTCAAACCGCTTGGATTCGAAGCATTGGCGACAATCACCGAGGCTTAACTCGACTTCAATTTGGCGGCAACTTTGCCGACGAGTTTGATAAGCTATCTCCCTCCCTAAGATTCTTTGCTGGTGGTGACAATAGCATTCGTGGTTATGGTTATGAGTCGATCTCTCCTCGAGATGAAAGTGGCGCACTAACGGGTGCCAAATTCATTGCAACCAGCTCGTTTGAATACCAATACCGCTTGGTTGGAAACTGGTGGGGCGCAGCATTCTACGACATTGGTGATGCCTTCAATGATAAACCTGAATGGAAACATGGTACCGGCGTCGGGGTTCGTTGGGCGTCGCCCGTCGGCCCTGTGAGCTTAGATTTTGCTTGGGGTCTAGATGCAGCAAAAGGTGATGAGTTCCAGTTACACTTTAGTTTAGGGCCAGAATTATGATCAAAGTGATGGGCAAGTGCATCAAGTGGACGTCGATCTCATTGACGTCTATTTTGCTGTTGTTGATAGCCTTGCTAGGTTTTGTTTTGTTCACCAATCCAGGGTTGAACACTGTGTTGTGGGGCGCTGAAAAAGCGTTGCCACAGCTTAAAGTGGAAAGCACTAAAGGGGCTCTTTTCCCGAGCTTTACGCTTAATAATGTTCAGTTTAAAGATGACAGCCTGCATATAGACACCAAAGTTCAAAAGCTGAACTTGGCGATTAATCCTCGCTGTCTGCTCGACCCTAAGTTGTGTGTCGATCGTTTAGCGATTCAAGGATTGGACTTCGCATTTACTGAACTGCCTCCGGCCTCTACAGAAGAAACAGAACCTACTCCGCCCGTAACATCGGTAAAAACACCGTTGCCAATCGTAATCAACCGTATCGCTTTGTCTGATATCAAGTTGAATATCTTAGGGCATGAAATTGAATGGAGCTTGTTCTCTACGGCTTTGAGTATGCAGGGCGAAAAGCTAACTGTATCGCCAACCTTATTCAATGATCTTAAGGTTAAACTCGCTGAGTCGACAGAAGAACCGCAAGCAGAAAAGGTTGAGCCAAAAGCTGCCGTTAAAACGGCTATCGAATTGCCGGAAGTCTGGATTCCTCTGCAGGTTGTGTTGGAGCGTTTTGACCTCAACCGTTTCACCTTAGAACAAGAAACACCAATCGTTGTTAACCACCTTGGGTTAGAAGCTCGCGCGGGCAAACACACGGTTGATGTTTCAACTCTCGAACTCGATATGCCACAAGCAAGCGCCAATCTAACCACGAAGGTTGAGCTCAAGGGCGGTTACCCGCTAGAACTTTCTTTGGATGCGTTGGTGAAAGAAACCGACCTTGTTGGGCAGAAGTTGTCTCTGAAAGCACAAGGCAGCGTGGCTAAGCTAAACCTAGACTCCCAATTTTCTGAGCTGATTGAGGCAAAGTTGTCTGGGGATATTCAACCCTTAGAACCGACTCTGCCATTTGACCTTCTTTTAGAGGGCGGACAAGCACAGTGGCCCCTTACCGGAAAAAGCGATTACCAAGCGACAATTGAGCAATTTAAAGCTGATGGCTCACTAGATGGTTTTAATGTTCTTCTTAAAGGTGAAGCCGATGGTAAGGAAATCCCTGAATTAGCCATCGATCTACAGGGTAAAGGCACGACGGAACAAATTGTTCTCGAGCGTCTAAAGCTCAACACGCTAGGCGGTGAGCTTAACGGTGTCGTTAAAGCGAACTGGAAGAGTCTCGTTAACTGGCAAGCTGACGTGACACTCAAAGATATTCAACCGGGTCTGCAGTGGCCAGAAGCTGAGGGCAACATTAGTGGAAACATCGTCACCTCAGGTGAGTTGACTGAAGCGGGCGGCTGGGCGATTGAACTGCCTAAATTGGATATTGAAGGGATCTTGCGAGAATACCCTCTGGATATCGAAGGTCAGTTGTCAGCGTCGGATCGCAGCGCGAGCGGTGAACCAAAACTGAAAACCAGTGGTTTGAGCTTAGCTCACGGTGTTAACTCGATTAAGGCTCAGGGTGAGCTTGATAAGAAATGGGACATGGGTGTTGAGATTCACTTCCCTGAGCTTGTAAAAAGCGTCCCTGATTTGAAAGGTAAAGTGATTGGTAACATCCAGCTCAGTGGTCCAACGAAAAAGCCTGAAGTCGATCTCGCTCTAAATGTGGATAAGGTAGATTGGAATAACGAAGCAACACTAGAATCCTTGTCGCTTAATGGTTCTGTGGTTCCTCTGCCATTACCTGAAGCTCAAGCTGATCTTGAATTAAAAGCTAACAACCTAACCTATCAAGATCAGAGCGTAAAAAGCATTGATCTCACGGTGAGTGGTGGTGAGAAGAAACACACAGTGACACTTGATGTGATATCCGACATCGTGTCTACAAGCTTAGCTATTTCCGGAGAGTTGATTCAAAAGCCTTCTCTTATTTGGTATGGATCGTTAGACAGAGTCAAAATCACCACTCAGCAAGGTCCTTGGGTGTTAGATCAACCTGTCGCGATAAATGCGGATGTTGATAAACAGTTTGCCGATGTTCAAGCGCACTGTTGGAAACAATCGGGTTCGAGCGTGTGTTTGGATGAAGACGTTCGTGTCGGAAAATCGGGTGAGGCCAAGGTAGCCATCAATCAATTCGATTTCGAGCAGATTAAAGCCTTTGTGCCTAAAGAGACGCAATTACAGGGCTTAGTCAATGCGACTGCTCATGCAAAGTGGTCTGAACAAGATGAGCCTGAAGTCACGGTAAGCGTTGATATGCCGAAAGGTCAGGTTGTTCAACAAGTGGGTGAGCCAATCACACTGGGTTGGGAAAGCGTTGCATTGAATGCCCAACTGAAAGACAACAAACTGGATGCCGATTTTAAGTTGGATGTTTCCGACAATGGTGACCTGTCTGGCACGGTGTCGTTACCGGATATTCTTGCCGAAGACAAAATGGTCGATGCGGCAATTAAGCTGACCACGTTCCATCTTGATTTCTTACAACCAATTCTAGGTGAATACAGCTTATTGAAAGCCGACCTTGAGAGTGATCTTCAAGTTAAAGGCTCTCTGATGCACCCTCAAGTCTTTGGTCAATTCTCTGTTGATGGTATTCAAGTCAAAGGCGATGTTACGCCTGTTGATGTGAAAGATGGCCGCATCGACCTCGACTTTGATGGTTATAGTGCAAAACTGGATGCGAATGTCGAAACACCTGATGGTCACCTTGATATTGAGGGAACCGGAGATTGGCAAGATCTTAAAGCATGGCATTCGAACGTTAGAGTTTTCGCTGATGAGTTGATGGTTGATATCCCACCGATGGTTAAGGTGAAGGTCGTACCTGATATGACTATTGATGTCACACCAGATCTGGCGAAAATCACCGGTGATATTGCATTACCATGGGGACGAATTGTTGTTGAAGATTTACCACCGTCAGCGGTTGGCGTCTCTTCTGATCAGGTTATTTTGAATAAAGATCTAGAGCCAGAAAACGAAGATACGATTCCATTCAATGTGATGACGAATATTAATATCTCCATTGGTGATGACTTTAAACTGTCTGCCTTCGGTCTTGAAGGTGATTTGGTCGGTAAGCTCAACGTGGCTCAAAAAGACCAAGGTCCATTTATTACAGGTGAAGTGAACATCGTCGATGGTACTTATCAATCATTCGGGCAAGACCTCTTGATCGAAGAGGGTAAGATCCTAATGAATGGACCACCGGATCAGCCATACGTAGCCATCAACGCGATTCGTAATCCTGATAATACTCAGGATGACGTGACCGCTGGTATTCGAGTGACTGGCCCTGCGACAGAGCCTACCATCGAGATTTATTCTGACCCAGCGATGCCACAAGCGAACGCACTGTCTTATATTTTGCGTGGCCAAGATATCGACGGTGAGTCGAGCGGTTCGATGACAACGACTTTAATCGGTTTGAGTTTAGCGAAGAGTGGTAAGGTTGTTGGTGAAATCGGTGAAGCCTTTGGTGTAAAGGACTTGCAACTGGATACTGCAGGCTCTGGCGATGACTCTCAAGTGACGGTAAGTGGTTACATCCTGCCTGGCTTACAGGTGAAGTATGGTGTGGGTATCTTTAACTCGTTAGGTGAGTTTACCGTTCGTTATAGATTGATGCAGGATCTCTATGTTGAAGCTGTTTCTGGCCTAGACAGTGCTGTGGATCTTCTCTATCAATTTGAGTTCGAGTAGAGCCGTATGGGAGGGCATATGCAGCATCTTGTTTTTGTCTATGGAACCTTGAGGCAAGGTCAGTCCAATCACCATTATTTGCAGGGCTGCGATTTATTAGGGCAGTTTGATACACCTAAGGAATACGCACTTTTTGATTTAGGTGCCTATCCGGCGATGATTTTGGGAAAGAAAAGTGTCGCTGGTGAGGTCTATATCATTAACGACGAAATTTTAGAGTCGCTCGATCGGCTAGAAGATGTTCCTGTTGAGTATCGTCGCGAGCAAATAGAGACTATATTTGGATTAGCATGGGTATATTTGTATCAGCTTGATCTAACAGCTAATAAAGAAATACTTTCGGGTAACTGGTGTCAGCGGAACAATGATTCCTAACTAGTTAATCACCTTACGAGACAACAAAAAGCCAGCACTGAGGTGCTGGCTTTTTAATAGCGTTAGTTTGAGAATGAAATGAGAGGGTTACTCAGGGTTCAGCTCAAGAAACTCTTCTACTTTACGTACCATTTTTGTTGAACCAACGAAGAAAGGCACACGTTGGTGTAGCTCAGTTGGTTTGATATCCATGATACGCTGTGCACCGTCTGATGCAATACCGCCAGCTTGCTCCATAAGGAAAGCAATAGGGTTGCATTCATAAAGCAAACGCAATTTACCTTGAGGGTGGCTCTCTGTACTTGGGTATAAGTAGATGCCGCCTTTTAGCAAGTTACGGTGGAAATCAGACACAAGAGAACCAATGTAACGTGACGTGTAAGGGCGGTTATCGCTTGGCTCGCTTTCCTGACAGTATTTGATGTACTTCTTAACACCGGTTGGGAAGCGGATGTAGTTACCTTCGTTGATCGAGTAGATCTTGCCTTCGTCTGGAATCATCATGTTTTCATGAGATAGACAGAAAGTACCCAGAGATGGATCGTAGGTGAAACCATTTACGCCAGCACCAGTTGTGTAAACCAGCATGGTTGAAGAACCGTAAATTACGTAGCCGGCAGCTACCTGTTTGTGACCTGGTTGCAGGAAGTCTTCTTGAGTCGGTGGTGTTCCGATTGGAGAGACACGGCGGTAGATAGAGAAAATCGTACCAACCGATACATTTACATCGATATTTGATGAACCATCAAGTGGGTCCATCAACACGACGTATTTTGCGTTTTTGTTGAGCTCTTTATTGAAGGCAACCGCTTCGTCTTCTTCTTCACTTGCAACACCACAAACTTGGTCACGGGCTTCTAGAGCCGCTTTAAATTTGTCGTTCGCGTAAAGGTCTAGCTTTTGCTGCTCTTCACCTTGCACGTTGTCTGTACCAACAGCGCCAGTGATGTCGACTAGGCCAGCCTTGTTGATCTCACGGTTAACAATTTTTGCAGCAAGTCGAATAGACGACAAAAGGGATGATAGATCACCGCTTGCATGGGGGAAGTCACTCTGTTTCTCAACAATGAACTCACCAAGGGTGCGCATCTCAGACATGTTATTTCCTTAAACTTCTCTCAATATTAGGGGGGATTTGAGCACTGTAGATTCGGCCTCTTGAGTGGGCTTTATTCATCTAGACGCTTACCTAAATTCTAAAGGTTAGATCTTTTTAATGGTAATGAACTAAGCGACACAGATCTCACTTACTATGTCGACTCAATTTGTTTTGCATTGCCGCTCGCTTTTAATCGCCATTTAATGATAATGAGTGCAAGCCGTTTTAATTAGGCACTGTTTATTTAGCCAAGCGTTTGGAAGCAATTTATGCATATTCATATCTTAGGAATTTGTGGCACCTTCATGGGTGGTGCTGCGGTATTGGCTCGTCAATTAGGTCACAAGGTTACGGGTAGTGACGCGAATGTTTACCCACCAATGAGCACCTTGTTGGAATCACAAGGGATTGAAATTATTGAAGGGTTCAACCCTAGCCAATTAGAACCAAGGCCAGATCTCGTGGTTATCGGTAACGCAATGAGCCGCGGTAATCCGTGTGTTGAGTATGTGTTGGATAACAACCTTAGATACACCTCTGGTCCTCAGTGGTTGCAAGAGTTCTTACTGCATAACCGTTGGGTGTTAGCGGTATCGGGAACGCACGGTAAGACCACGACATCAAGCATGTTGGCTTGGATCTTGGAAGACTGTGGCTATGCACCGGGCTTCTTAGTTGGCGGAGTGTTGGGTAACTTTGGTATCTCTGCTCGCCTTGGTGAAAGCATGTTCTTCGTGGTAGAAGCCGACGAATACGACAGTGCTTTTTTCGATAAACGATCTAAGTTCGTTCATTACCACCCAAGAACCTTAGTGATGAATAACCTAGAGTTCGATCATGCGGACATCTTTGACGATCTTGAAGCGATTAAGCGACAATTTCATCATTTGGTTCGCACTGTGCCAAGTAATGGTCGCATTTTCTCACCTAAGCAAGATACGGCTATTGAAGATGTTCTATCTCGTGGGTGTTGGAGTGAGACTGAATCGAGCGGCGAACTTGGCGATTGGGATGCTAAGAAACTGGTTAAAGATGGCTCCAAATTTGAGGTCTATTTCCAAGACGAATGTGTTGGAACCGTAGACTGGGATTTGGTTGGCGATCATAACGTAAGTAATGCCTTGATGGCGATTGCAGCTGCACGTCATGTGGGCGTGACACCTGACCTTGCTTGTGAATCACTAGCTACCTTTATTAATACTAAGCGCCGTTTGGAGTTTAAAGGCGAGGTGGCAGGTGTGTCTGTTTATGATGATTTTGCTCATCATCCTACAGCGATTGAACTTACTCTGGGTGGCTTACGTAATAAGGTCGATACGAAAAAAATCATTGCTGTTTTAGAGCCTCGTTCTGCCACCATGAAGCGTGGTGTGCATAAAGAAACCTTGGCTGATTCGCTTAAACAAGCGGATTCTACCTACTTATTCCAACCGGATAACATTGATTGGTCAGTTCAAGATGTTGCAGACGCTTGTCACCAACCGGCACACGTGAGTGATGACATGGATGCATTCGTTGCTAAAATTGTCTCAGAGGCACAAGCTGGCGACCAAATTTTGGTAATGAGTAATGGTGGCTTTGGTGGCATTCATCAAAAACTGTTGGATGGATTGGCACTCAAAGGCTAACGGCATCCACGACCTTATAATTTGAAGTAATTGAGAACATGACAAAACACGATAAAGCGATAACCCTTGCTTTCACTGGCGCATCCGGTGCGCCTTATGGCCTGCGTTTACTTGAATGCCTTTTGGCAGCCGATTATCAGGTCTACTTGCTGATTTCATCGGCAGCGCGAGTGGTATTGGCGACCGAGCATGAACTTAAGTTACCTGCTGGGCCAGATGCGGCGAAACAAGCTTTGGTTAAACATCTTGGCTGCGACCCTGAAAAGCTGGTGGTGTGTGGCAAAGATGATTGGTTCTCGCCGGTTGCCTCTGGTTCAGCAGCACCTAAACAGATGGTCGTTTGTCCATGTTCAGCGGGAAGCTTGGCTTCGATTGCTCATGGTCTATCAGATAACCTGATTGAGCGAGCAGCAGACGTAGTCATGAAAGAGCGAGGCCAATTGTTGTTGGTGGTTCGCGAGACGCCATTTTCGACGCTTCATCTCGAGAACATGCACAAACTTTCGACCATGGGCGTAACGATCATGCCTGCAGCTCCGGGTTTTTATCATCAACCCAAGTCAATTGAAGATCTGGTCGACTTTATGGTGGCGCGTATTCTAGATCACCTTGGTATCGAACAAGGTTTAGTGCCACGTTGGGGTTACGATCAACGTAATTGATCCAAACTTGATAGCTTATTGTTAAAAATCAAATTACAATTCTGAACACTCATCGGGGAGCGAACCATTCAAATAATGAATGCGAGCTGAGATCAAGCAGGTGCTTGGGACCCGTAAACCTGAACCAGATAATGCTGGCGTAGGAATTGAGTTAGGAACAACCTCTACCGTTCTCCTCCCTCAAACCTGTGCCGCTCAGACCATGGAGAGCGTCCAGTGAAATTCACATTAACTACCCTTGCTGTTACTACAGCTATTTCTTTTTCTGCCTTTGCTGCAGACAACACTTTGACTGTATACACCTATGACTCTTTTGCTGCGGATTGGGGCCCTCGTCCTGCCGTTGAAAAAGCATTCGAAGAGAAGTGTGGTTGTGATGTGAATTTTGTCGCTCTAGAAGATGGCGTGTCTATTCTGAACCGTTTACGTCTTGAGGGCGGCAACAGCAAAGCCGATATCTTGCTAGGTCTCGACAACAACCTGATGGCTGAAGCGAAAGCGACGGGCTTATTGGCTGAGCATAATGTTGATACGTCATCGGTAACGCTTCCTAATGGTTGGAACGACAGCACTTTTGTACCCTATGACTTTGGCTACTTTGCTTTTGTTTACAATAAAGAGAAACTGGAAAACCCGCCGAAGAGCTTGAAAGAACTGGTTGAGCAGCGTGATGATCTTAAGGTCATCTACCAAGATCCACGTACATCAACACCAGGCCAAGGCATGATGCTTTGGATGAAATCAGTATACGGTGATGAAGCGACAGCAGCATGGAAGAAGCTTGCTCAGAAAACAGTGACTGTAACCAAAGGCTGGTCTGAAGCTTACTCTATGTTCCTAGAAGGCGAGTCGGATTTAGTGTTGTCTTATACAACGTCTCCGGCTTACCACATTATTGCAGAGAGCGATTCTAAGTATGCAGCAGCAAGCTTCGAAGAAGGGCATTACACTCAAGTGGAAGTGGCCGCTAAGGTTAAAGGCAGCAAGAACGAAAAGCTTGCTGATGAGTTTATGGCGTTTATCCTAAGTGATGAATTCCAATCGGCGATGCCAACAGGCAACTGGATGTACCCAGTGACCGATATTGAGCTTCCAAAAGGGTTCGAGCAACTTACGGTTCCTCAGAAAGCGCTAAGCTTTACGCCCGAAGAAATTGCAGCTAAGCGTAAGCCATGGATTCGTGAATGGCAGAGTGCACTTACTTTTTAATTTGCTTTTAAAAAATTAGCTTTCTAACTTTCTGTATTTAAAGGTTTGTTCGATGTTAACTGAGCGAACCATTTACGGTAAAAAATCAATCTATGATAAAGAAAACACCTAAGGTTGGGATTTGGGTAGCGATACTCATTACCGCCTTCGTGGTTTCAGCAGTTGGGGCATTGCTTAGCAATGCCCCTTCTCTTGATATCAGCCAAGTATGGTCCGATCCCTACTATTGGCATGTAACGAAATTCAGTTTTTATCAGGCGACACTCTCAACGGTGCTGAGTGTTGGCTTTGCTATACCTATTGCTCATGCGCTGTGTCGTAGACAATTTTTTGGACGCGCTTTGTTGTTAAGGCTGTTCGCGTCGACCTTAGTCCTGCCAGTGTTAGTGGGTGTATTTGGCTTACTTGCGATCTATGGCAATAGTGGTTGGTTAGCTAAGTTTTTGGCGAACTTCGATATTGAATTGCCATTTTCCATATACGGATTGAATGGTATTTTGCTGGCGCACGTTTTCTTCAACTTGCCTTATGCCAGTCGCTTACTTCTGCAAGCGTTAGATACCGTGCCTGCCGAGCAACACAAGCTTTGTGCTCACTTGGGTATGAGTCATTGGAACAAATTCAGATGGGTTGAATGGCCTCGCTTAAGACAGCAATTACCACATGTGTGTGGCTTAGTCTTCATGTTGTGTTTTACCAGCTTTGCTACCGTGATGGCGCTAGGCGGTGGACCTAAATCAACCACTATCGAGCTCGCTATTTATCAGGCGATTAAATTCGACTTTGACCTTCAAGCTGGTGCCTTGCTCGCGATATGGCAAATGCTGCTGTGTGGTGTGCTAGCGGTGAGCATTCAACGCCTATCGAAGCCTATTTCAGTGACGGCCAGTCAGCTGTCGGAAGAGAAATATTTGGTTAAGGACAGCTGGTGGTCAAAAGCTTGGGATAGCTTTTGGATCATCATAGTCTCAATGCTGGTATTGCCGCCATTAGCTATGGTTATCGTCAATGGAATTAACTCGCAGGCATTAACCGTACTCAGCAGCGAGCCGTTTTGGGCGGCGTTAATGACCTCGGTTAAAGTTGCGTCATTAGCAAGTGTTATCGCAGTTGGTATTGGTATCGCCATACTACTGACTAGCCGAGCATGGCGTTTACAGAACAAGAATTTTCGAGCCGATAAAATCGAGCTGATTGGCGCTATTATCTTGGTGACTCCGGGGCTGGTGATCAGTACGGGTATCTTCTTATTACTGCGTTCATTCACCGATGTATTCAGTTTAGCTTTCTTTATCGTGATTGCCGTCAACAGCTTAATGGCGCTGCCTTACGTAATTAAAACCCTAGCTCAACCTATGCTGCATTTGTCTCAGCAGTACCAGTATGTGTGTGCAAGCTTGGGTATGACAGGTTTCACGCGTTTTAGGTTAGTGGAGTGGCGAGCATTGCGTAAGCCGATGGCGCAAGCCTTCTCGATCAGCTTTATGTTGGCGATGGGTGATTTAAGCGCGATTGCCTTGTTTGGTAGCCAAGATTTTAGAACTCTGCCTTTGTACCTATTCCAATTGTTAGGCAGCTATCAAATGGAAGCGGCGGCGGTAGTTTCTGTGAGCTTACTGTTATTGAGTGTCGGCAGCTTTAGCTTAATAGAATTCTTATTTACTCGAAGATCTAAGCTCGATGCTAAAGAATTAAGGAACCGATGATGTTAGTGATGAAAGATGTGGATTACCACTATCACAGAGAGTTGTTTAGCTTTGATTTTCAAGCTGAGCAGGGCGATATTGTTGCGCTTATGGGGCCGAGTGGTGCGGGTAAGTCTACACTGTTGGCGCTAGTTGCTGGTTTCATCGAGCCTACATCGGGTGAGATATCAGTGGCTGGGCAGTCGCTTATTGGTAAAGAAGCACATCAGCGTCCGTTGGCGATGTTGTTTCAAGAGCACAACCTGTTTGCTCACCTTACGGTGCGAGAAAATATTGGTTTAGGTCTGCATCCAGGTTTAAAGCTTACTGCAACCCAAAAGCAAGCTGTGGAGCAAGCCGCAGCGCAAGTTGGCGTCGCTGAGTATTTGGATAGGTTGCCTGAGCACTTATCCGGCGGTCAACGCCAGCGTGTTGCGTTAGCGCGTTGTTTTGTCCAACCTCATGATATTTGGCTGCTTGATGAACCTTTCTCTGCGCTTGATCCTTTGCTGCGTGAAGAGATGCTTAGCTTAGTGAAGCGATTAGCGGCAGAGCGAAATATTACGGTCTTGATGGTGACTCACCATTTAGGTGACGCACGCAGTATCGCGAATAAGTTTGTGTTTGTGGCGCTAGGTAAGGTGTTGGTTGAAGACTCGATAGAGGCACTGACGGCGGATCATCCACAGACAGAATTAAGCTCATTTGTTAAAGCGGGTGAGTGACGATTCATCACTCTTGTTTAATCTCTCTGATATTGAGTACGTAGAAAACAAAAAGACCTAGCATGCGCTAGGTCTTTTATTGTCTTACAGAATAAAGCGACAAAGATTAGTCTTCTAGCTTTAGCTCTTTTAAGATTTGGAAGATTTCACGAGAAGCCTTTGCTGGCTTGTTCGCTGATTTCTCTTTGTTAGCTTGGCGAGCTAGCTGACGAAGACGCTGACGGTCTGCTTCAGGGTACATTTCCATTACTTCTGAAATAGCCGCATCACCTTCAGCAACAACACGATCACGCAGTTGCTCAAGCTTATGTAGTTCAGCTGTTGCTTGTGAGTGCTTGTTACGTACTTTATCCAAAGCCGCTTGAATTGGCTCAGGATCAACATTGCGCATTACTTTACCAATGTATTGAAGTTGACGGCGCTTCGCTTCATTTTTAAAGCGTTGTGCATCTTTAATCGCTTGTGCCAAATCTTCAGACAGAGGAAACTTGTCTAATACAGAAGGCTTCAGGGAAACAAGTTCTTCCCCCAGTTTTTGTAGCGCTTCCATGTCGGTTTTCATTTCTGTCTTACTTACCCAGATGATTTCTTCTTCTGGTTCCCATGGGGCTTTTTGGTTTTTGCGAGCCATCTTTTCTGCCTATGTCACTATCTCAAACGAATATATTGCCTATTTTAGCAAGAATCTTGGGGAGAAAGCGAAATTCTTGTTATCCTACGTAATATTGACCTAAAAAATTAGAATAGATATGGATGTAAAACAGCAAGTCGCCCAGCAAAGAGTTGAGCTAGAAGCCGCAGTAGCTAAAGCGTTGGATATGGCATCAGTGAGTGCAGACGCAGCTGAGGTCGCTATTACTAAGTCAACGGGTTTAAGTGTTTCAACACGTATGTGTGAAGTGGAAAACGTTGAATTTAATAGTGATGGTGCGCTAGGTATTACTGTTTATCGCGGCCAGAAAAAAGGCAGCGCATCTACATCTGATCTGAGTGAAAAGGCGATTGCTCAAACCGTCGCGGCCGCACTTGATATCGCTCAGTATACTTCTGAAGACCCATTTGCCGGTCCTGCGGCAAAAGAATACATGGTAAAAGAAATTCCAGATTTGGATCTTTTTCACCCTGATGAACCAAACCCTGACTATGCCGCTGAGATTGCGATTGCTGCTGAGAAGCAAGCGTTAGCTTATAGCGATAAGATCAAACAGAGTGATGGCGCAAGCTACGACAGCCACTATGGCGTTAAGGTTTATGGTAACAGCCATGGCTTACTAGCAAGCTATGCTTCTAGTCGTCATAGCACGAGCTGCTGTGTAATTGGACAAGGCGCTAACGGTGAGATGGAACGTGACTACAGCTACACCGTTGCACGTCACCGTGACGAGCTGTGGACGCCTGAGCGTGTAGGTCAAGAAGCTGCAGAAAAGACCATTAGCCGTTTGGATGCGAAAAAGCTACCAACAGGCCAGTACCCAATTATGTTCGCTAATGATGTGGCAACTGGCTTGATTGGTCACCTTGTTATGGCGATCAGTGGCGGTAACCTTTACCGCAAGTCGTCATTCCTATTGGATCATCTCGGTCAGAAAATCCTACCTGACTGGTTTAACATTTCTGAGCGACCACATATCTTGCGTGGTTTGGCTTCAAGCCCATTCGATAGCGAAGGTGTGTTCACTCAAGATCGTGAAATCATCACTGACGGTGTGCTAGCAACTTACCTACTAACGAGCTATGCCGCACGTAAGATGGATATGACGCCAACCGGTCATGCTGGTGGTATTCATAACTGGTTCGTTAAATCGACCGGTCAAAACTTTGAGCAGATGCTAAAAGAGTTGGGTACTGGCTTCCTAGTCACTGAAGTGATGGGCCAAGGCGTAAACACCGTAACGGGTGATTATTCACGTGGCGCTGCAGGTTTCTGGGTTGAAAACGGAGAGATCCAATACCCAGTATCAGAAGTAACAATCGCAGGTAACCTAAAAGACATGTTTACTCAGATTGTTGCTGTGGGTAACGACGTAGAAACACGTTCGCAAATTCAAACGGGTTCTATCCTGCTTGAGTCGATGAAAGTCGCGGGTGAGTAATTCAATTAAAGCGAATCTGATGAATTAAAAAAGGGAGCCGTGGCTCCCTTTTTGTTTTCTGTATTTCGCCAAAAATTGGCTAGCTGCTTATGCTAACTAGATCAGTATGGTCGCTAAGCCTAGGAACACCGATAGGCCAATAACATCGGTTACTGTGGTCAGTGCCATACCGCCAGCAAGGGCTGGATCGATATTCATCTTCTTCAACATCACTGGGATAGTTACACCAGCAATACCTGCGACAATCAAGTTGGTCATCATCGCCGCTGAGATGATGCCTCCCAGTATCCAGTTACCTTTCCAAGCTACAACGATACCACCAATGATAACGGCCCATAGAACGCCGTTTAGGAAGCCGATGGCTGCCTCTTTGAGTAGCAGTTCGCGTTTGTTACTGTCACCGATATGACCGAGTGCCAAACCACGAATCACCAGAGCAACGGTTTGGTTACCCGCAACACCCCCCATCGAAGGCACGATAGTCATCAGAACCGCAATCGCTGCCATTTGATCGAGCGTTGCTTCAAACATGTTTGATACAGATGCTGCCGCCAGTGCTGCGAGTACGTTAGCACCAAGCCACACACTACGACGACGAGCAGATTTTACGACCGGTGCGAAGGTATCTTCGTCATCGTCCATACCCGCCATACTCATCATTGAGTGTTCGGCATCTTCACGGATAACATCAACCACGTCATCGATGGTGATACGACCAACAAGGTGCTGGTTACTATCGATGACAGGCGCAGAAACCCAGTTACGACGTTCAAACAGGCTCGCGATATCTGACGCACTGGTTTCTACCGCGATCGCTTCGTCGGCATCATCCATCACTTCTGAAACAGGGACATCAGGTTGAGTCGTTACTAGCGTGGTAAGTGATAGGTTACCGATAAGACGTTCTTCTTCATCAATAACATACAGAGCATCAGTTGCATCCGGCAGTTCGCCACGCATACGCATGTAGCGCAATACAACGTCAATATCGACATCACCACGAATCGTGATTACGTCGGTGTTCATGATCGCACCCGCTGAATCTTCAGGGTACGACAGGGCAGTTTCAACTAATGCACGATCGACGGAGTCCATTTGAGAAAGGACTTCGCGAGAAACATCGTCGGGTAGGCTTCGAAGTACGTACGCGACGTCATCGGTTTCCATACCTTCGGTTGCTTCTGCCAAGGTCTCAGGTGCCATTTTCGACACAAGAGCATCTTTGACGTCTTCGTTTAGTTCATCAAGAATTTCACCGTAGTCTTCAGGATCGGTGAGTTGCCAGAGTACGTCACGACTTTTGCGAGGGGAGGCTTCTAAAAGGTGTGCAATATCCTCAGGTTCCATGTCCTGAAGTTGTCGGCGTACGTGAACAAATCGGCCGTTTTCTAGGGCTTCGCTGACTTCTTGGAGGGTTTGGTGAGCTTGGTCGAATTCTAATTGCTCTGCCATATTTTCCTCCTATCTCATTATTCTTACAATGCTTGGAATAGTAACTTAATTCTAGGGCTTATTTAAATCATAAACTTAGGTAGAACTAAGATTTAATATAGGTTGGTTCACCGTTTGAGTTTGCGGTGTTGTGAGTAAAGCGTCTTAGCTACTCACCCTCATCAAATTTATCTTCGATAAGGTGGCAAACGGCATCAAGTGCTTGTTGTGAATCAGTACCCGAAGCTTGAATCGTGATGTGTTGGCCTTGGGCTGACTCCAGCATCAATAGTCCCATTACGCTGTCTGCGGTGGCACTTTTATCTTCTTCACTATGAATTGTGATAGTGGCATCAAAGCTTTGTGCAAGCTCAACCAACTTTACGGCTGCTCTAGCGTGAAGACCCAAGCGATTTTGGATCAGTACAGTTCGAGTTAATTCCATGGTTAGCCCTGTTGGTGCTTCTCTAGGGAGGCGTGTCTGATTTGAACTTGATGGCCAAGTTGCTCAAAGTACTCACCAATTTTCTGGGTTAGATAAACCGAGCGGTGTTTGCCGCCAGTACAGCCAATCGCGACCGTTAGGTAACTGCGATTGTTCTTCTCTAACATTGGTAACCACTGTTCAACAAAGCCTTGGATCTGTTGCTTGAGTTCCAGAACTTCTGAGTGTTCTTCTAGAAAGGAGTGAATTGGTGCATCTAGCCCGGTTAGTGGTCGTAGTGCAGGTTCCCAGTGAGGGTTTGGTAAGAAGCGAACATCAAACACGTAGTCGGCATCGCTTGGCAGACCAAATTTAAAGCCGAAAGATTGAAAGACAATGATTAGTTCTTGCTTCTCTTTGCCTTCGACTTTAAAGCGCACTTTTTCACTCAACTCGTAGAGGTTGCAGTCACTGCTATCAATCACAATGCTGGCTTGCTCTGCTAGAGGACTGAGAAGTGTCTTTTCTAAATCAATAGCCTGCTCTAGAGAAAGTTTCTCTTGGCCAATTGATAAAGGGTGGATTCTGCGGGTTTCGCTGTAGCGCTTAAGGAGTGTCTGCTTGCTGGCATCGAGGAACAATACATCAACATCGATGTTTGTAGCTGACTCGAGTTGCTCGAGCGTGTCGGTGACTAACTGAGGCTCTTTCGGTAGGTTACGTATATCAATACTTACCGCAACGTTTTGGTTGCTTTCGCGTACCGATTCGACAAAGTTCTTGAGCAGGTTTACTGGTAGATTATCGACACAGTAATACCCCAAGTCTTCTAGGACTCGTAACGCAACACTTTTACCGGCCCCTGATTGGCCACTAACCACGATTAATCGCATGTTATTGCTCGCAAGTTGGCACTTGAATCATGATGTCGTAAAGCTCTTGATCGCTCTGAGCATTACGCAGCTGTTTAAGAGTCTGCTTGTCGTTTAGTCGTTCTGCCATACAAGAAAGGGTTTTTAGATGCTCTTTGCATTGTTCGCTAGGAACAAGCAGGGCAAATAGTAGGTCGACAGGACGATTATCAATCGCATCAAATTCGATAGGATCTTGGCATTGCAGTAATACAGCTATCGCTTTATCACTGACATTCATACGAGCATGTGGAATCGCGATACCATTACCAATACCGGTACTGCCCATCTTCTCACGGCTCAACATACACTCAAATAGCTCTGTTGAATCTTGACCGCAGCTTTCTGCTGCGATCTGGCTGATGAGCTCAAGGGCTCTTTTTTTGCTTGTGCATTGGACTGCACTTTTGGTGCAGTCCAATGAAAGTACTTCGCTTAATTGCATGTTAGTGACTACTTAGCTTTTCTTTGTGCTTGTTGAGTTGGCGGACGAGTTTATCAACCAATGAATCAATCGCGGCATACATGCTTTCATCTGTTGCTGTCGCATGGATTTCCCCCTGATTTATATGCAGGGTAGCTTCTGCGATTTGATTGATTTTCTCAACTTTTAAAACAACCTGAACGCTATTGATATGATCAAAGAAGCGCTCAAGTTTGTCGAATTTGGTGTGAACATAGTCTTGCATTGAATCGGTAAGATCAACGTGATGGCCTTGAATATTGATTTGCATAGACTTTCCTTTTCAGTTGGTTGCCTGATCATAGTTGCTAAGTAACTAGCGACTAAATGAGCTTATAGCAGGCGTTTACGCTGACTCGATGGGGCAATGCCCAGAGACTCACGGTATTTCGCTATGGTACGTCTAGCTACCTGAATTCCTTGGTCAGCCAGTAAAGCAGCAATCTTACTATCACTTAGAGGCTTCGCGGTATTTTCCGCTGCGACAAGCTTCTTGATGAGTGCGCGAATTGCTGTAGATGAACATTCACCGCCATTGTCAGTGCTGACATGGCTTGAGAAAAAGTATTTGAGCTCGAAGATGCCACGTGGCGTATGCATGAATTTTTGAGTCGTCACACGAGAGATCGTGGATTCGTGCATATCAACAGCTAACGCAACATCATTAAGAACCATTGGCTTCATCGCTTCTTCGCCATGTTCGAAGAAATCACGCTGATGTTCAACAATGCATCGCGCAACTTTGAGTAGCGTCTCATTTCGGCTCTCTAGGCTTTTAATTAACCACTTTGCTTCTTGCAAATTTGAGCGGATGTATTGATTGTCGGCGCTGTTGCCTTTACTGCCCAGATCAGCGTACTGCTGATTCACTTTCAACTTAGGCACGCTATCAGGGTTAATGGTCACTAACCATTTGCCAAGGTCTTTGAAGACAGATACATCTGGAACCACATACTCAGTTTCATCCGGAGTAATCTTACTGCCAGGACGAGGGTCCAGCTGTTGAATCAGTTGCAAAACTTCACGTAGTTCTGCTTCTTTCAACTTGGTCTCTTTGATAACCAGTTTGTAATCGCGATTGCCGAGTTGGTCGATATGGCTAGTAAGTACTAACTTAGCTTCGTTAAGCCAAGGCGTATCTTGGGGAAAGGTTGCCAGTTGCAGTAACAAGCAATCTTGCAGGTTGACTGAACCGACACCTAGCGGATCAAACTGCTGAATTCGTTTACGTACCGCTTCAATTTCATCAAGCTCGATCTCTTCATTGTCGAAGTTTTCAAGGATGTCTTCACAAGTTACAGTGAGGTAGCCGTAGTCGTCGATGGCATCGATTAATGCAAAAGCGATGCTTCGGTCGGTGTCAGTGAATGGCGTTAAGTCGAGTTGCCAAAGTAGGTAATCGTGCAGGCTTTGAGTGGTTTCGCCTTGATAAACCGGCATGTCGTCATCAATCGCAATACCCGTGTTACCGGTGTTCGCGCTGTAGACGTCTTCCCAAGTTGTGTCGATTTCTAGTTCGTTGCCAATCTCTGATTTTTCGATTAAGTCTGAGCTATCAGGTAAGTCTTGCTCTGTGGCTTCAACAGTTTCTTTTTCGTCACTGCTAGGTTTTTCTTCCGATGTTGGCGTATCTTCATTGCCTTCTTCGACATCGAGTAGTGGGTTAGATTCAAGTGCTTCTTGAATCTCTTGCTGCAAATCTAAAGTAGACAATTGCAACAAACGAATCGCTTGCTGCAATTGAGGAGTCATTGCTAACTGTTGGCCTAGCTTAAGTTGTAATGAGGGTTTCATTCAGTGTGACTTACCTAGTTATTATTCTTAGAACTCTCGATACTCTCTATATAATCATAGACGGAATTGTTCGCCTAGATAAACTTGTTTAACTTGTTCGTTATTGAGAACATCTTCAGGAGTACCCTCAGCGATCAGGTGTCCTTGGCTTACGATGTAAGCTTTTTCACACACGTCTAATGTTTCACGAACGTTGTGGTCGGTAATCAAAACGCCCAAGCCGCGATCACGCAGGTGAACAATGATTTTTTTGATATCGATTACTGAGATCGGGTCAACACCGGCGAATGGTTCATCCAATAGAATGAACTGCGGGTTTGCTGCTAGTGCACGAGCAATCTCTACACGACGACGCTCACCACCCGACAGAGCCATACCATTGCTGGTGCGGATATGTTGGATGTGGAACTCTTCTAGCAGGTCTTCCAGCTTATCTTGGCGTTGTTCGTTGGTCATTTCATCACGGGTTTGTAAAACCGCCATGATGTTGTTCTCTACGGACAACTTACGGAAAATCGATGCTTCTTGAGGCAGGTAACCGATACCAAGACGAGAGCGGCTGTGCATTGGTAAGATACTGATGTCTCGGTCATCAATGCTGATGGTACCTTCATCACGCGCCACCAAACCAACTATCATATAGAAAGATGTGGTTTTACCTGCACCGTTAGGCCCAAGCAGACCGACGATCTGGCCTGACTCTACCTGTAAGCTTACATCGGTAACAACCTTACGTTTACTGTAGGTTTTCGCTAGGTTTTTTGCTTTAAGAACAGCCATCGTTACTTATTCACTTCCGTTGGTTGTAAAACCGTTGACACTCGTTTGTTTTCACCACTGTCAGCGACTAATTTCTGAGAACCGATCTGGTAAGTGATCTTAGAACCGCGAATGATGCTGCCATCTTGAGATAACATCGCATTCTTAGTCATGATCAGTCGGTCGGCAACAAGCTGGTAGTGCAGGTCGTCAGCTTCACCGTAGAGTGTCTTACCGTCGTCAGTAAGCTGAGAGAAGGTTGCTGGCTTACCGAAGCCTTGAATTTCTTCAATCTCACCGTTTACGGCGTTACGAGTAACAATAACCTTATCGGCATTGATATTGATGCTGCCTTGTTTAAGGTTCACATCACCAAGGAAAGTCACTTGGTTACTTTTCATATCCAATTGCTGGCTGTCTGAGTCAATGTAGACAGGTTGCTCACTATCCGAAGACAGAGCATAGACATTAGGTGCCGCAAGGGTCAAAGCGAATAAACTAAGGTGTAAGAGTTTCATATCTACCTTGAACAGAATTAAAGAGGGTTGCATTGTTGGTACCGAAGTTACCTTTCATTGCTTGTCCCTCAGTTTCAAAAAATGTACCGATCATATGGACCGGAGTCTCTGAATAAAAATCTCGGCTAGGCAGCTCAACAACCATTTTATCTGTGGTCATTGTATCGAAGCTGGCTTCTGGCAACAGGTTCTTTGCCACGACGTTGTCATAAAACGTGACAACTTGATTCTCATCCATAATCGCGCGATCAGCGGTGACTTGCCATTCAATCGTGTGGCCTTCACGGAATACCGAAAGAACTGGGTTTTGAAAGTGCGTATCGCCAACTACTGAGTAGTGTTCTAAATACGTCGATTCAACCTGATAGCTGCGAATACCGCTTTCGTCGTAGCTAATGTTGTTCAGGCTTTTGCCACTAAACGCGGGCAGCTCCAAATTTGGAGCCACTTGTATCGTTGATGTTTGCTCTTTGTCGTACAAGTAATAGGTCGACCAAGAGGCAATAAATATGAGTATTAAATAGATAATACGAGTAAAACTCATATGCTTAAACCTTTATGCACGTCGAGTTCATTTCTTGCTTGTAAAATAAGGTCACAGACTTCACGTACCGCGCCATGACCACCGTTAATGGTTGTCACGTAGTTTGCACGCTTTGCAAGTAGCGGGTGCCCATCTGCCACACAGACCTTCAAGCCAACTTTTTCCATTACAGGCCAGTCAATCAGATCGTCTCCGATGTAACCTGTATTTTCGGGGTTTACAGAAAGCTTATCGCAAATATCTTGGTATGCCTTAACTTTATCGTCTTGACCTTGATAAATCAGCTTAATGCCTAGAGCGGTCATACGATTCTCAACAATTTGAGATTTGCGACCCGTGATGATCGCGATTTCAATGCCTGCGTTCATCAGTGATTTGATACCGTAACCGTCACGAGTGTGGAAGGTTTTCAGCTCTTCACCGTTGTTGCCCATGTAGATGCGACCATCAGAGAAGACACCATCGACATCGCAAATCAGCAGTTTGATCTCTTTTGCAATTGCAAATACATCTGAATTAACAGTGCCGTATAGAGTTTCGACTGTCTGTGTCATTACATTACTCCTGCTTTCAGTAAGTCATGCATGTTTAACGCTCCGACTAATTTACCTTCTTGGCATAACATCAGGCCATTGATGCTCTTCGCTTGCATCAAGTTTAAGCCCTCAACCGCGAGCATGTTTGGCTCGGCTACCGTCGGGTTTAGCGTCATCACATCACCGATCTGCGTGTTATGGATATCAACGCGTTTGTCTAAGATACGGCGTAAATCACCATCGGTAAAAATACCGGCCATTTGGCCATCTTCACCAACGATTGCTGTCATGCCTAAGCCTTTCTGAGATATCTCTAGTAGAGCGTCTCTTACTAGTGCGTCGGGTGCTACAACAGGAAGTGAATCGCCTGTGTGCATGATGTCGTCGAGCTTCAACAGCAGCTGACGACCTAAAGCGCCACCAGGATGAGACAGGGCAAAGTCTTGAGCGGTGAAGCCTCGAGCCTGCAAAAGTGCAACGGCTAATGCATCACCCATGACCAAAGTCGCCGTGGTACTTGTTGTTGGTGCTAAGCCCAGCGGACAAGCTTCTTCCGGTACTGAAATTTGTAAATGGATATCAGACAGGGTTGCCATGTTTGATGCTGGCTTGCCTGTCATGCTGATGATCTTGATGCTCAGACGCTTTAACACAGGAAATAGGCTGAGGATTTCTCCCGATTCGCCGGAGTTGGATATTGCAATCACAATATCACCAGGTTCGATCATGCCTAAGTCGCCATGCGCCGCTTCGCCTGGGTGAACAAAGAAAGCCGATGTCCCGGTACTTGCCAATGTTGCTGCGATTTTGTTGCCAATGTGGCCTGATTTACCCATGCCCATCACAACGACTTTGCCTTTGTTGTTCAGGATAAGGTCGCAAGCTTTACAAAAATCATCATTAAAATATTGGTCTAATTGAGTGAGACCTGCAACTTCGGTTTCCAAAACTTGTTTTGCAACGCTGCGGTAATCAAATGGCTGAGACATCAAATACTCCAAGTACGGGAAGTTAAATCAACAATTAAGCCGACATGTTCATTAATAGGTAACTTTGGTAGGCCACGAACGTCACAATTAACACGCCGCCTTCAATACGATTCACACTACGAGATTTTCCTAGTGCCATCACAACAAGTAGTAGCGATACGCCTAGCATTACCCAGAAGTCACGACCCATAGCGAACTCGCTCAAGATCGAAGGGTTTAGGATGCCCGGGATACCCATAACAGCAAGGATGTTGAATACGTTTGAACCAATGATATTACCTACAGCCATATCATCTTCACCCTTCATAACGCCGGCTAGTGATGCTGCAAGTTCAGGAAGGCTAGTACCAACAGCAATGATGGTTAAACCAATGACAAGGTCGCTCATGCCGAAGAACTTCGCGATGATCACAGCGTTATCTACCAGCATATCAGCAGCTAAAGGTAGGACGATTAGACCAATCACGACCCACATTGCAGCCTTAGGGTTACTTACGCCTTCAGGGATCTCTGATTCTTGCTCATCAAGGAAAGCATCGCCGTTCTTTTTCTCGCTGCGGCTGATTTGCAACATAGCAAACAAAAACGCGGCAAAAAGAACAAACAACAACACGCCTTCATAGAAGCCTAAATGGTTATCCCACAATAGGGCGCCCGCTAGCAGAGTGACACCGATCATTAATGGTAGTTCACGACGAATCACGCCTGAGCTAATCGATAACGGTTTGATAAGGGCTGTAATACCTAAAATCAGCGCGATGTTGGCGATGTTAGAGCCCAGTACGTTGCCTACAGCTGTATCTGTTTTGCCATCAAGGGCTGCTGTCGCAGAAACCATCATTTCAGGAGCCGAAGACCCCATTGCTAAGATCGTCATACCGATAACTAGTGGTGAAATACCGAAGTTGCGAGCAAGAGCAGCGGCACCGTAAACCAGCTTATCTGCACTCCACACCAAAAAACCTAGACCGATAATAAGAAACGCAATCGCTTCAAGCATGATGATTCCTAAAAAATTAATAAAAACGGAGAATTAACCGCTAATTTTGACCTGTTGCTAGATAAAAGGGAAGTCACTCGGCAAATTAATTACCAGTTAGCAGGCAAGAAAGAGAGATCAATAGATAATTTCCTAATGCTTTCAAATCCCTGCATAGATTCCTGTTTAATATGAATTAATTGAACAGTGCTTTTAATTCTAAAGTAGACTCATTATTATTGCAGCCATAATTGGCGTTTTTTAAAGCAAGGAAACAACAAAAATATGTTGAACACTGAGCTTGTGAAAGTTAAGAACCTCAGCTTCTCACGTGGTGAGCGCGTTATCTTTGATGACATCAGTTTAGAGGTGCCTCAAGGCAAGATAACCGCAATCATGGGGCCGTCTGGGATTGGCAAAACGACTTTACTGCGTTTGATTGGTGGGCAACTGCCGCCAGATGAAGGCGAAATTTGGTTTGATGGCGACAATGTCCCTGCATTATCACGTCGAAAGCTGTATCAAGCACGTAAGAAAATGAGCATGCTATTTCAATCGGGTGCGCTTTTTACGGATCTCAATGTCTTTGATAATGTGGCGTTTCCGCTGCGAGAGCACACTGAACTTAATGAAAAATTCATTCGTACCATCGTATTACTTAAGCTTGAAGCGGTAGGATTACGTGGTGCTGCGCAATTGATGCCGAGTGAGTTGTCTGGCGGAATGGCTAGGCGTGCCGCACTGGCGCGCGCAATCGCACTGGATCCAGAACTTATCATGTACGATGAGCCGTTTGTTGGCCAAGATCCCATCACCATGGGCGTATTGGTTGAATTGATCCGAAATCTCAATCAAGCCTTGGGCTTAACCTCGATTGTTGTTTCTCACGATGTGCCAGAGGTGATGAGTATTGCTGATTGGGTTTACCTCATGGCAGATAGCAAGATTATTGCCGCTGGAACACCTGATGAGTTGTACAACAATAGCGATCCGAGAGTGCAGCAATTTTTGCAAGGCGAAGCCGATGGTCCAGTACCATTTAGATTCCCTGCGAAGAGCTTAGAAAAGGATTTGTTTTAATATGATTGTTAAAACTATTGCGGGTGTCGGTAAGCGTACACTTGCGAGCTGTGAGTCATTTGGTCGAGCAAGCCTGATGTTATTTGGGGCTTTGTTTGGCATCCCGCGACTAAAAAACTTCCCCTTATTAGTAAAACAACTTTATAGCGTTGGCGTTCAGTCATTGGCTATTATTTTAGTTTCGGGTCTGTTTATCGGCATGGTGCTCAGCCTGCAGGGCTATGTCGTGTTAATTGACTACGGCGCTGAGGGAAACCTTGGTCAAATGGTCGCGCTTTCACTGTTGCGTGAGTTGGGGCCTGTGGTGACTGCGTTATTATTTGCAGGTCGAGCCGGTTCAGCACTCACGGCAGAGATTGGGTTAATGAAGGCAACAGAGCAGATCTCAAGCCTTGAGATGATGGCCGTTGACCCTCTTAAACGCATTATTGCACCACGTCTTTGGGCCGGGCTTATCTCAATGCCATTGCTTGCTATGATTTTTATGGCGGTAGGTATTTGGGGCGGTCAACTGGTTGGTGTTGATTGGAAAGGCATTGATCACGGCAGTTTCTGGTCTGCGATGCAGTCTTCAGTAGAACTTGGCCGAGATATTGGTAACAGCATGATCAAATGTATGGTCTTCGCTATCACCGTAACTTGGATCGCACTTTTCAATGGTTATGACGCAGTACCGACTTCAGAAGGTATCAGTCAGGCAACCACACGCACTGTAGTGCACTCTTCTCTAGCGGTACTAGGGCTAGATTTTGTTCTTACCGCATTGATGTTTGGGAATTAATCATGCAACAAACTCGAAAATTAGAATTATGGGTCGGCACCTTTGTTATTGCCGGAATTTGCGCAATCTTAATCATGATCTTTCAAGTCGCTGACGTAAAAGGCATAGGTTCGAACCATACTTACAATCTAAAAGCGACCTTTGACAACATTGGCAGCCTAAAAGTTCGTTCTCCAGTGAAAGTGGGTGGCGTCGTTGTTGGACGAGTTAAAAGCATTGAGCTTGATACCGAGAGCTACCTTCCTGTCGTTGAACTGTCTATTGACGGGAAGTACTCACAATTTCCAGATACCTCTAGTGCTCAAATTTTAACATCTGGCTTAATTGGTGAGCAGTACATTAGTCTGGTTCCAGGCTTCATTTTTGATGATGAAGAGATGTTGGTCGATGGTGATTCAATTGAAGACACTAAGTCAGCATTGGTACTAGAAGATTTGATTGGCCAAGTGCTGTATAGCGTTGGTGGTTCTAATGACAGCGAAGCTAAGGAATAAGATAATGTTGAAAACTATTAGTTATTTAAAAGCTATTGGTTACTTGAAATCAATGTTTATGGCGGCAATGGCGTTGCTTATTTCTACCCAAGCCTTTGCTGCAGAATCGATTGACCGTACTCAGCCTTACCAGATGATGACTCAAGTTGCCGAAGTGGCATTTGAGCGTTTGAAGAGTGAACAAGACAACATCCACCAAGATCCAGAGTTATTGAAGGTCATCGTGGAAGAAGAGTTGATGCCTTATGTGAATGCACAATATGCAGCTCTTAAGTTACTTGGACCAAACTTGAAAGGCGCGGATAGAAAAGACGTGGGCGTGTTTATCGATTCATTCCGTAAATACCTTGTTTCTTCTTATGCCCAAGTGCTGACTCAATACACAGATCAGACGATTGAATTTGGTCCAGAACCAAAAATCAAAGCGGATAGCCGCATTACCAGTATCAAGGTCGACATCATCGATACGCCGCGACCAAACATTAAGCTTGAATTTAAGCTTCGCAAAGACAAGAAATCTGGCGAGTGGAAAGCATTTGATATGGTTGCCGAAGGTATTAGCTTGTTGTCGAGCAAGCAATCGGAGTGGAATACTAAGATTCGTCAAGAAGGCATCTTACAAGTTGCAGACGAACTAGAGAAATTAGCCGCACAACCGATTCGTTTTGAGAGTAATAAATAATGAGCCATTCTCAATGGCAAGCACTAAGCTCTAAAGAGTATCAACTGTTCGGTGATTTAGACCGAGACAGTGTCCCTGCAATCTGGCGTATATTGGAAAAGTGGCAAACGACGGAATCGAGCATTGAAATTGACCTTAGCCATATAAATCGAGTCGATTCAGCAGGAATGGTGATGCTAATTCACTTATTAGAGCATGCAAAAAATCAAAACTGTCATATAATGCTCAGTTTCGTGCCAGAACAATTACGAACGTTGTTCCAATTGAGCAATATCCAGCCAATGATGGCAGAACACATAAAAAATTAGGCAGGAGCTATTTGTGGACAGCACAAAAGTACAAGAATTATTAGCAGAAGCACTGAACCTTCAGGAAATTTTCGTGAAAGGGGAAGGCAGTCATTACGAAGTTGTTGCGGTTGATCCATGTTTTGACGGCATGAATCGAGTTAAGAAGCAGCAACTAATCTACGGCCCACTAATGGAATACATTCAACGCAATGACATCCATGCTCTTTCTATTAAGGCTTTCACGCCGGAAGAGTGGGAACGTGATAAGAAACTGATGTCACTTTAAGGTTTATGATGGAAAAGTTTCGAGTTATTGGATCGGATAAGCCGCTAAGCGGTGAAGTGACGATCTCAGGCGCAAAAAATGCAGCGCTACCTATCTTATTTGCTTCAATTCTTGCTGAAGAGCCAGTGGAAGTAAGTAACGTTCCTCACCTACGTGACATCGATACTACGATGGAACTGCTTAAGCGTTTAGGCGCAAAAGTATCGCGTAATGGTAGTGTTCATGTTGATGGCAGCGAAATTAATGAATTTTGTGCGCCTTACGATTTAGTGAAAACAATGCGTGCTTCTATCTGGGCTTTAGGTCCTCTAGTCGCTCGTTTTGGTGAAGGCCAAGTGTCACTTCCAGGCGGTTGTGCAATTGGTGCTCGACCTGTTGATCTGCATATCCACGGCCTAGAGCAACTAGGTGCGACCATTAAGTTGGAAGATGGCTATGTGAAAGCAAGTGTTGATGGCCGTCTGAAAGGCGCGCACATCGTGATGGATAAAGTAAGTGTGGGTGCCACCATTACTATCATGTGTGCAGCAACGCTAGCGGAAGGAACAACAGTACTCGATAACTCAGCGCGTGAGCCTGAGATTGTTGATACGGCTGACTTCCTAAACAAACTGGGTGCTAAAATTTCTGGCGCAGGTACAGATACGATTACTATCGAAGGCGTTGAACGTCTTGGTGGTGGCCAACACTCTGTGGTTGCTGACCGTATTGAAACAGGTACTTTCCTGGTTGCTGCTGCTGTTTCTGGCGGTAAAGTGGTTTGTCGCAACACCAACGCTCATCTTCTTGAAGCTGCCTTAGCGAAGCTTGAAGAAGCGGGTGCGAAGGTTGAAACGGGCGAAGACTGGATCAGTCTTGATATGACGGGTCGTGAACTGAAAGCGGTGAAAATCGTAACGGCACCTCACCCTGGTTTCCCAACCGACATGCAAGCACAGTTTACTCTGCTTAACATGATGGCGAAGGGCAGTGGTGTTATCACTGAGACTATCTTTGAAAACCGTTTTATGCACATTCCTGAGTTACAGCGAATGGGTGCAAAAGCGGAAATCGAAGGTAACACGGCTATCTGTGGTGAAACGGAAAAACTGAGCGGCGCTCAAGTAATGGCAACGGACCTTCGCGCATCTGCGAGCCTTGTTATTGCTGGCTGTATTGCTCAAGGTGAAACCATCGTTGACCGTATTTATCACATCGATCGTGGCTACGATAAGATTGAAGATAAATTGTCAGCCTTAGGCGCAAACATTACACGATTTAGTGAGTCGAACTAACCTAGGTTAGTGGATTCATGAATCAGTAAGATGAAAACATAAAAGTCGGAACCTTGGTTTCGGCTTTTTTATAGTTGTATTTACCGCGAGTAAATCTATTGCTCATTTTTGCGCGAATAGATGAATCAACTTGGCGGTCGGTGAGGAACAAAATGATAGCAATATTACGTATTTTCGCAGTGGCGATATTTGCGATTCTTATGTTTGTATTTGGTTGTGGTTACTGCCTATTAAGTCCACGCAACCCGAAACACGTATTTACCTTTGGCCGTTATTTCGGTCGCATGTCGAAGATCTTCGGCATGAAGTTAGAGCTTCGCATCCCAGAAGATGCCTACTCTCGCGGCCAACATGTTTATGTGGCGAACCACCAAAACAGCTGGGATCTATTCACGATTTCATCAGCGGTAACGCCAAAAGTGGTAACTGTTGGTAAGAAAAGCCTAGTGTGGATGCCTCTATTTGGTCAGCTTTACTGGTTGACGGGTAACATCCTAATTGACCGTGCTAACCGTAGCAAAGCGGTAGGTACGATTGATCAGGTCGTGACGAGTCTAAAAGAGAGCGATGTTTCAGTTTGGATGTTCCCTGAAGGCACTCGTTCTCGTGGCCGTGGTCTGCTGCCATTCAAAACAGGTGCATTCCATGCTGCGATTGGTGCTGGCTTGCCTATCATCCCTATCGTGTGTAGCTCAACCGGTGGCGTGAAGCTAAACCGTTGGAACAATGGTCACGTGATTGTTGAAATGCTGCCACCAATCAGCACTGAAGGCTACGACAAGTCTAATGTTCGTGAACTGGCTAACCTAGCTCGTGAGCAGATGGCTGCGAAACTTGAAGAGTTAGACAAAGAAGTGGTTGAGCTTAATAAAAAGTAATTATCTAAGCGAAACGATGAACAATAAAAAAGGTTGCCAACGGGGCAACCTTTTTTGTATCTAATAAACACTCAGCATTACGCTAAGTCGTTTATCCGAAGGTGTTTAATCTAGAGATTAAAAGCTATTTGCGAACCGCAATAGCTTCGATCTCGATACCTACATCTTTTGGTAGACGAGCTACTTCAACACATGAACGTGCAGGGTAGTTTGCAACACCGTGCTCATCAAAGAACTTACCGTAAACTTCGTTTACTGTGCCGAAGTCGTTTAGGTCTTTAACGAATACCGTTAGTTTTACGATGTCTTTTACAGTCAGGCCAGAAGCTTCAACAACCGCTTGAACGTTGTCTAGAGATTGGCGAGCTTGCTCTGCGATATCAGCAGATACTTCACCAGTTGCTGGGTTTACTGGGATTTGACCAGAAGTCAGAACCATATTGCCAAGGTCAACACCTTGTACGTATGGGCCGATTGCAGCTGGAGCAGATTCTGTGTGAAGTACTTTAGTCATTGGTTATTCCGTCAGTTATTGGATAAAAAGCAATTTTTAGTGTGCCTTCAAACTCAGGATAGGTAAAGAGCAAAATACCCCGCACAGGCGAGGTATTGAATAGTTTTTGCGTTCGATCGGCGTTGCCGTATGACGTTATCTTTCTGTCACGATCTCACGAGAGAATACTTTTTCGCAGTACTTACACTTCAATCGAATATCTTCTTTCTTTTCAAAGATCTTAAAGCTGCTTTCTACGGGCTCATTGTGAGTAATACAGTTGGTGTTTGGACACTCAAACACATCGTTGATTTGCTCAGGAAGTTCTAGTGGTAGCTTCTTAACCACTTCGTAATCTTCGATTTGGTTTACCGTTGCGTGAGGTGCGTAAAGTGCTAACTTGCTCGCCTGTTCTTCAGTGATAAAAACATTCTCTATCTTGAGTAAGTCTTTGCCGCCTAGAGCAGAAGATGGCAGGTTTAGGCCAATCGTTACTCGCTGATTTGAGTTATGCATGTCGAACAGTTTGAGTACCTTGATCCCGATATTGGCTGGGATATGGTCGATAACCGTTCCGTTCTTGATTGCTTCAACTTTTAATTGAGTCTCTTTAGACATGATATCTCTCCTCTACAGCGTTTCGTTAAGAACAAGGGCTAGCAGTGCTTCACGTGCGTAAACACCGTTCTCTGCTTGCTGGAAGTAGTAAGCGTAAGGTGTTTTATCGACATCGACAGTAATTTCATCAACACGAGGAAGAGGGTGAAGAACCTTTAGGTTATCACGTGCATTTTCCAGCATCGGAGCAGTCAGGATGTACGCTGATTTGATGTGCGCGTATTCCGATTCATCGAAGCGCTCTTTTTGAACTCGAGTCATGTACAAGACATCAAGCTCTGGAATGACATCTTCCATGTCTGTCAGCAGTTGATACTTGATACCCGCTTCATCAAGTTCTTCGCAAATGTAGTCTGGCATCGCCAGTGCTTCAGGTGCCACGAAATAGAAACAGATGTTATCGAACTTCGCTAGCGCTTGAGTCAACGAGTGAACCGTACGGCCGTACTTAAGGTCACCAACGAATGCAACGTTGAGGTTGTCTAGGCGGCCTTGTGTCTCAGCTATAGAGAATAGGTCTAATAACGTTTGTGTTGGGTGTTGGTTTGCGCCGTCACCTGCGTTAATAACAGGAACACCGTTTGAGAACTCAGAAGCCAGACGCGCTGCGCCTTCTTGAGGGTGACGCATCACGTAAGCGTCAACGTATGAAGAGATAACCTGTACCGAGTCCGCTAGCGTTTCGCCTTTCTTTGCCAAAGAAGTGTTACCACCACTGTCGAAACCAATCACATCACCACCGATGCGTTGAATCGCAGTTTCAAAAGAGAGACGAGTTCGCGTAGAAGGTTCGAAGAAGCAGCTGGCAACAACTTTGTTCTTGATGAGTTCTGGGTTTGGCTCAGCCTTTAGCTGACCTGCCGTTTGAACAATTAATTCTAGCTCTTCACGAGAAAGCTCTGGAATTGAGATGATGTGCTTTTGATAGAGCGAATTCGCCATGATCTTCTTCCCCACAATAATGTATTGGCCATAAAAAAGCCCCCCATAATGGGAGGCTTTAAAAAAGTGCTGAAAAGCAGAATAGACGGCCTGGCAAGCATCTTAGCTTACGAGCAATATTTGGTGTTTTCACAATATTACTATGTGTTATCACAATATTGGTTGGCGTCATTTTCACTACTCTCAGACAAATTGCCGAGAATTATACGCTTTCAATTTGTGAGCGCAAGCGATTACATCAAGCTTTTGTTTACTTTCATTATTGTCTATTGACCAAGCGTCGCGACCATCACCGCCTTGATGGTGTGCATGCGATTTTCAGCTTCATCAAATACAATCGAGTAGTCAGATTCAAACACTTCGTCAGTCACTTCCAAGCCGTTCATTCCATACTTGTCAGAGACTTGCTGACCAATCACAGTTTCATTGTTGTGGAAAGCGGGTAGGCAGTGCATGAACTTCACTTGAGGGTTACCAGTTAGCTTAATGACATCCATATTCACTTGGTATGGTTTCATTACCGCCACACGTTCGTCCCAAGCTTCAGGGGCTTCGCCCATCGAAACCCAAACATCGGTGTATAGGTAATCACAACCTTTCACGCCTTCAGCAACGTCTTCAGTTAACGTGATTTTTGCGCCAGTGTTTTGCGCAATGGTTTGGCACTCTTCAACAAGCTGCTCTTCTGGCCAAAAGGCTTTTGGCGCGACAAGGCGAATATCCATGCCCATCTTCGCGGCTCCGACTAACAGAGAGTTACCCATGTTATTGCGTGCATCGCCTAGATAAGCAAAGCTGATTTGGTGTAGATGCTTCCCGCGGCCATGCTCAAGCATAGTGAGGAAATCAGCCAAGATCTGAGTAGGGTGGAACTCATCGGTTAAACCATTCCAAACCGGCACGCCCGCATAAGCGCCTAAGTCTTCAGCGATACTTTGGCCAAAGCCACGATATTCAATGCCATCGTACATGCGTCCCAATACACGCGCCGTATCTTTCATTGATTCTTTTTGACCAATCTGAGAACCAGAAGGGCCAAGGTAAGAGACTTGAGCACCTTGATCAAAGGCGGCCACTTCAAACGCACATCGTGTTCGAGTTGATGCTTTCTCGAAGATCAAAGCAATGTTTTTGCCGTTGAGTTTCTTCTGCTCAGTGCCTGCATACTTAGCTTTTTTTAGGTCAGCAGACAGGTCGAGTAAAAACTGAATCTCTTTAGGAGTAAAGTCGAGAAGTTTTAGAAAGTTACGATTGCGAAGATTAAAGGCCATCTCTCGCTCCTTGCGTATATAGAATCAATGAAGAACTTAGTTAAACATAAAAATGCTATATTTGTGAATATTTATTTTATTAATTTGATAAAAAAGGCCAGTAAATGAATAGTGGCCTAGATAAGATTATTGAGTCTGTTTAACTGAGCTCTTTGACTTAGATACCATCTCTTTCGATAGGGCAACTCATACAGCGCGCGCCGCCACGACCACGGCCTAGCTCGTTGCCAGGAATCGTTAGAACTTCGATACCCGCTTTGTCGTATTTCTCATTGGTGTAAACATTACGTTCATAACCAATCACGGTACCTGGTTTCACTGTCAGTACGTTGTTTGCGTCATTCCACTGTTCACGCTCAGCTTCGTAGTTATCACCGCCGGTTGTGATGATCTTCAGTTGATCAAGGCCTAGCGCGCCTTCAATCGCTGACAGGTAGTTTTCAGCTTTCTCGACACGCATTTCGCCATTTTCTTTTGGCGTTAAGCGCCAAGTGTCTAGGTCTTTACGCACGATCTCTGGATAGACAGAGAACGTGTCGATATCCATGTGTGTCATCACCGTATCAAGGTGCATACAAGAGCGGTGTTTTGGTAGATCGATCGCAATCACTTCGGTAGCTTGGCCTGATCTAAATAAGCTAGCCGCTAGGTTTTCGACACCTTGTGGTTTAGTACGCTCTGAAATACCAACCAGTACCGCACCTTTACCGATAACCAGTACGTCACCGCCTTCAATGTTAGCGTTGTCGTAGTGAAGGTCTTCATCACCAAAGTACTTAATGAAATCTTGGCCTGCGAACACTGGGTGCCAGCGGTAGATAGCACGCAGGTGGTTCGTTTCACGTTGACGTGCAGGCTTCATCATCGGGTTAAGCGATACACCGCCATAAACCCAGCAAGAAGTATCTCGCGTAAATAGGTGGTTAGGCAGTGGCTCGATAACGAAATCGAGTGGTCGATGCATTTTAGGCAGCATCGATGATGATTTGATAGGAAGCTCAGAGTAGGCCAAGCCACCGAGTAAGATCGTTGCTAGATGCTCATTATCCATTTGAGCAAGGTAGTTTCTTAAGTCACGGGCGAAAGTCGGCCCATAACGGAAATCTGAGATTTGAGTATTCAGCAACCACTCACGAGCCTGAGATACGGCAAGCGTTTCTACTAGCAGGTCATGCAGCAGTAGTACTTCTACGTCTTGGCTGCGCAGCGTTTCTGCAAAGGCATCATGTTCTTCACCAGCGGCTTCAACGGCAAGTACATCATCAAATAGAAGCTCATGACAGTTTGAAGGGGTGAGGTGGGTGAGTGCTCTTTCAGGTCTATTTAGGAGAACTCGTCTCAATTGACCGACTTCGGAGCCAACGTACAGCTTACTCATTTTGCATCCTTACTATTAATCCAGCGTCTATTTATGACAAGCTTGTCCGTAATATGCAAGTTTTGTAGATTGAGTTAATACAAGGTATTTGGGTAATAATTGGTCATAAAACCTGTGATTTTTAAGTTTATACAGATTAAATTCCAACTAACTGGCTATCGAGCGGAACAACGTTTTTGAGGATCTATGCTCAATTCGTGGCTTGTTAAAATTGAATTTTGCTTATTAATCGTGATTTTTTATTCACTATTATGCACTTTTTGATAACAAGCTGAGGATTTATGCACCCCAAAAGCGGTTTAGCGTATGCACCTAACGTGACTAATCACGCAAGTTTTATTCAATAAGCCCTAAAGTGGCCACAAAAACGAAATGCTAAAATACGGCGTAGTTAATAAAATGTTGAAAATTTGTTTCTGTGATTTTGATTTCACTTTTGAATTGATATTGGCGCTGCGATCTCGCGATAAACTTACCTTTCTAGGCCTGATCTGGGTGGCTTTTCTGGACGATCCGTGCCATATTTCGTGGCAATCAAATTTGATCTTTTCATAGTCAACACTCTGGAGCAGACACATGTCTCACGAAGATGAATATCTATCAGTAGCGGAATTAATTGAATTTCAAAAGGAAGAGACTCGCGACATCATTACAGCATTAATTGAAGATGGTAGCGATCCTGAAGCTCTATACGATATCGAGCATCACCTATTTGCTGAAGATTTCGATGTGCTTGAGAAAGCGGTTGTTGAAGCATTCAAAATGGGCTTTGAAGTGCTTGAAGCTGAAGAGACAGAAGACGAAGATGGCAATAAGCTACTTTGTTGTGATGCAACGATGCAATGCACTCTGAATGCAGAAGCGATTGATGAGCAAGTTGAGAAGCTTGTAAACCTTGCAGAGAAGTTTGACATTATCTACGACGGCTGGGGCACTTACTACGAAGGTGAAGATGCTATCTACCCAGACGAAGATGATGAAGGCGAAGAGTAATTCTTTCCCAATTTTAAAAAATGCCAGCCTCGAGCTGGCATTTTTTTACCCTCAGAAAAATAAATGTCTTTATATGCATTCATTCATTATAATGCGGTCAAAATTGATCTAGCTCAAGGAATGATATGCGGTTGCTTCTCGATGGTCTTTGGCAAATTTCGCCACTGACGGATCTCTCTATCCCACAAGATGACATCACCTTTCCGGCTCCGTTAAGCTCAAAGCTCCCTGATAGCTTGAGTGAAAGTCAAATTGCAGAGCAAGAGTGGCACCTGATGCACGACATCGAAGTGGATGACGCTATGTTAGCGTGTCCATTTGTTGAGTTAGTGATGGCTGGAGTCGATTATTTTGCTGAAGTTCGACTTAATGGTGTGGCTGTTTTTGATTGTGATGGTAGCCAAGCTGAATACCGTAAAGATATCCGTCCTTATATGCAGTCCGGCCGAAACCGTTTCGAGATCCTTTTCCTTGAAGAAGAGGAGAGCCTATTGCTTGAAGAAGACATGGATGACTCTGTATCTTCACAGGCTATCGCTAAATCTGATTCACGCATCGGGATTTGGCAAGCGCCATACCTGCAGTTCGTTCGAAACGTCAAGCTAGAGCAAGTTGTCACAGAGCAGATCTGGCACCACGGTGGTGGCTGTGAGTTTAAAGTGGATGTTATCTATCAAACGCTAAAGGCGGGGTTAGTATCGGCATCCATCAAGTTTAATGGTATGACTCTCGTGATGCCGATTGATGTACGCGCTGAACATACTGGCGTCGTGTTCCAGGTCGAAGCTCCTATCATTTTTGATATTGAGAATCCTAACCCCAAGTATCTATACCCATTAGAAGTGGTACTTGATGGGCAAGAAGAGAGTTCTTTTGTTGCCTTGAACCCAACTTCTTGCGTCAGTAACTTTCTACGTTAACTCCGTATATATTAGCGTTATCTTCTTTCGCTATAGCGGCGCATTCTGCTTATAACGACTTGGCCATGACAACCTCACAAGCGTCGTGGCCTGTTTCTCCCCAAGCTGACTCAAGATGCTCAAACCCAAGCTTCTCATAGAGTTTGACCGCAGCACCCAAGCACTTCGTCGTTTCTAAATACATGTGTTGATACCCAAGTTGCTTGGCTTGCTTTAAGCTCAAAGCGACAATTCGCTTGGCTAGGCCATGCCCTCGAGTTTGCGGTAAGAAGTACATCTTTTGTAGCTCACACACATTGGGTTTACCTGCTAGAGGGGCAAAGCCACCGCCTCCGACGATCTTTCCGTTGTGTTCGATAACCCAGTACATTGCATTCGCTTGGCTATAGACAGAGTACATATCATCGAGTGTTGGGTCGGCTACGCCATAACCTTTATCTTCTGTGAGTCCATGCTCAGCCGAAACTTGGCGAATGATTTGTGCGATGCTTGGGTTGTCTTGCGGTGTAATGGGTCTAAGGGTGAACTCAGCAATTTGTTCCATGATCTGCCTATGAAAGGGTCACTAATATGTGACCCAATATATGGTGACTAAGCATGTTGGTGCAAACAGAATTGTTGTTGTGCCATTTGGTCGCCTGATTTACGTAACCAGACTTTCTCGTGGAAGTAGTAAGCAACGGTATTTAAAGTTGGCTCTAGCAAAGCCATCACGCCGCCTATGAAAGCATCTCCAGTCAACAAGTAGACAACGGTAAAGGCAACACTAAAGTGGATGGTAGCAAAGCTTGCTGTTTTTAATTTGGTCATCCACTGGCGAGCTTTAAGAGCTGGAACTTGAGCCCACGCCTTTTCATGAAAATAGAAGGCAACAGTATTCACAGAGGGCTCAATCATAGCGATTAAGCTACCAATTAAGATGTCGCCTGTTAGTACATAAGCGACACTAAATGCGATAGTAAAATGTAATGCAGCAAAGGTTAGTGTCTTTTTCATGATAATTACTCAGTCGTTGTGTTGTTTTGATAGCTCTATTATTGAGAATTATTATCATTAAGTATAATGGGAAGTAGAGATTAATTTGATAGATGAAACCTATCAATCAGTGCGGCTAGAGTGAGAAGCATTGGAATATTGGAATCAGGGACATAAAAAAAGGCTGGTCACCAAGACCAACCTTTCTATTTAGACCGAGAAGTTTGAAGCCTTCTCGTTCACTCGGTTTTAAAGCGCAGCGATTGTCGCTTTTTGCTCTTCAAGCTTAACAAGAGTTTCCTTGTAGCCTTCAAGCTTTTCACGCTCTTTCGCGATAACTGCTTCTGGTGCTTTAGCAACGAAACCTTCGTTACCTAGCTTACCTTCGATACGTTTAATCTCGCCGTGAGTCTTAGCGACTTCTTTATCTAGACGAGCAAGCTCTGCATCTTTGTCGATAAGACCCGCCATTGGGATCATCAACTCAGATTTGCCAACCAGTTTAGTTGCACAAGCAGGAGTCTCTTCACCATCAGCTAGAACTTTAATATCGTCTAGCTTAGCTAGAGAAGTAAGAACGATCTTGTTCGCTTCGATACGAGCGGCATCTTTCTCATCAGCAACCTTGATCATTACTTCTAAGCCTTGGCTTGGTGCAATGTCGTATTCCGCACGTAGGTTACGGATAGCAGTGATGAAAGTCTTAACCCATTCGATGTCGTCAACGATCTCAGCATTGAAGTTAGCTTCATTAAACTGAGGAAGCGCTTGAGTCATGATTGTCTCGCCTTCAACGCCGTCTACTAGCGGCTTAACGCTCTGCCAGATAGATTCAGTGATGTAAGGAAGAACAGGGTGAGCAAGACGCAGAGTCTTCTCAAGAACCGTGATAAGCGTGTAACGAGTCGCTTGTTGTTGAGCTTCAGTACCTTTCCAAAGAACAGGTTTAGTTAGCTCTAAGTACCAGTCACAGAATTGGTTCCAGATGAATTCGTAAAGCGTGTTTGCTGCCATGTCTAGACGGTAGTTGTCTAGGTGAGCATTAAACTCTTTCGCTGCAACTTCAAACTGAGACTCAATCCACTTATCGGCTAGAGAGAATTCCATGTTTGCACGGTCTTCTACAGACAGTGACATGCCACAGTCGTGCTCTTCTGTGTTCATCAGTACGTAACGGCTTGCGTTCCATAGCTTGTTACAGAAGTTACGGTAACCTTCAAGACGCTTCATGTCCCAGTTGATGTCACGGCCAGTTGAAGCCATAGCAGCAAGAGTGAAACGCAGTGCGTCAGTACCGTAGGGTTCGATACCGTTTTCGAATGTTTTACGTGTGTTCTTTTCGATCTTAGCAGCCAGTTTAGGTTGCATCATGTTGCCACAACGCTTCTCTACTAGCTCTTCAAGGCCGATGCCGTCAATCATGTCGATTGGGTCAAGTACGTTACCTTTCGACTTAGACATCTTATCGCCGTTTTCATCACGGATAAGACCTGTCATGTAAACAGTTTTGAAAGGTACTTGAGCCTTGCCATCTTCGTCTTTCACGAAGTGCATGGTCATCATGATCATACGAGCAACCCAGAAGAAGATAATATCAAAACCAGATACTAGTACTTCAGATGGGTGGAATGTTTTCAGTGCTTCAGTATCTTCAGGCCAGCCTTGTGTGCCGAACGTCCAAAGTGCAGAAGAGAACCAAGTATCCAGTACGTCGTCGTCTTGCTTAAGCACAACAACAGGCGCTAGGTTGTTCTTTTCACGAACTTCTTCTTCAGTGCGACCTACGTAAACTTTACCATCGTTGTCGTACCATGCTGGGATACGGTGGCCCCACCAAAGTTGACGAGAGATACACCAGTCTTGCACGTCACGCATCCACGCGAAGTACATGTTTTCGTACTGCTTAGGTACGAATTGGATTTGACCATCTTCAACCGCTTTAACTGCAGGTTCTGCAAGAGGTGCTGTGCGCACGTACCATTGGTCAGTCAGCATTGGTTCGATAACCACGCCACCACGGTCGCCGTAAGGGACAGTCAGGTCGTGATCTTTGATCTCTTCAAGAAGACCAAGCTCATCGAATTCAGCAACGATAGCTTTACGTGCAGAAAAACGCTCCATACCTTGGTACTTAGCAGGGATACCTGTTGAGTAAACATCGCTTTCTTCGCCGTTAGTCGTGAAGACTTCAGCAGCATCACGGATATCAGCATTGAACGTTAGGATGTTGATCATCGGTAGGTTGTTGCGCTTACCCACTTCGTAATCGTTAAAGTCATGAGCTGGAGTGATCTTCACACAACCCGTGCCTTTTTCCATGTCTGCGTGCTCATCGCCTACGATAGGGATAAGACGGTTTACAACAGGAAGTAGGATTTCTTTGCCGATAAGATCTTTGTAACGAGGATCTTCTGGGTTAACAGCAACACCAGTATCGCCAAGCATGGTTTCAGGACGAGTAGTCGCAACAACGATGTAGTCTTTACCATCTGCCGTTTTAACACCGTTCGCTAGCGGGTAGCGGAAGTGCCACATGAAACCTTTTTTGTCTTTGTTTTCAACTTCAAGATCCGAGATTGCAGTGTGCAGTTTAGGATCCCAGTTTACTAGACGTTTACCACGGTAGATTAGGTCTTCTTCGTATAGACGAACAAACACTTCTTGAGTCGCAGCCGATAGGCCGTCATCCATAGTGAATCGTTCACGATCCCAATCTACAGATGCACCAAGACGACGAAGTTGTTGAGTGATCGTGCCACCTGATTCGCCTTTCCATTCCCAGATCTTGTCGATGAAAGCTTCACGGCCGTAGTCGTGTTTTGTTTTGCCTTCTTCGGCAGCAATCTTACGCTCAACAACCATTTGAGTTGCGATACCAGCGTGGTCAGTACCCACTTGCCAAAGCGTGTTTTTGCCTTTCATACGTTGAGCACGGATAAGCGTATCCATGATCGTATCTTGGAACGCGTGACCCATGTGTAGGCTGCCAGTGACGTTCGGTGGCGGGATCATGATGCTGTAAGCTTCTTTTGATGTGTCACCGTGTGGCTTAAAGTAGCCTTTCTCTTCCCAAGTCTTATACAGAGCTTGTTCGATTGATGTTGGGTTGTATGTCTTTTCCATAGTGCTCTTAAACGGATACTGTGAATGGTTAATCGTGGTCAAACTTCATAAGTGAAGCTTCTTGAATCTAAATCCAAAGATAGCTTTAACTATGAGGTTTGACTATGGATGTTGAATCTCGATAGTTTGTAGCTGATATCTAGCTTGACGGTAAATTTTATACCTTTCTCGAGCGAGTTGCTTAGCTTTTTCTTCGCAAGGGACGAAGTCTATCACCTGAGCAAAGGCGTTCGCAAAGGTTGTATGATTATCGGCCAGATTAATTACTAGCTGACGATTCCAATTATGTTTTACGCCTTGATAGCCAATTTCGATGTTGGTTGAATACTTCGGGCCTTCGCCAACCAAGTTGTGCGCAATAAAATCACAGGGTTCGACTTGCCAGAAAACTTCAGCAATACGCTCGGCATGCTCTTTGTCATTACAGTTGAGATAAAGTTTAGCGCCTTGTTTTGCAAAGTGCTGAGCAAGAAACAGCACATAGTGAGCAAAACCATCTTCGCTGGCTTGCGGGCTGTCTGAAGGCACAATGTAAAATGTAGCTGTCTGCATACTTAATACTCGAACTGAAAATCGTGGATATCAATGTTACTTGGTTAACAGGGTCTAACAAATAGCGCTTATTAAAAAAGGGCCCGTAGGCCCTTTTTATTATTTTGAAGATTGCTCTTCAGTCTCTTGGCCGCTGCGGTTCAATAAGAATTGGACTAGCATTGAGACAGGACGACCTGTCGAGCCTTTCGCTGCGCCTGACTTCCAAGCTGTACCAGCACTGTCGATGTGTGCCCAGTGGTACTTCTTAGTGAATTTAGACAGGAAACAACCAGCAGTGATTGTGCCGCCAGGACGGCCACCGATGTTCGCCATATCAGCGAATGGGCTGTTTAGCTGCTCATGGTACTCGTCTGCCATTGGTAGACGCCATGCACGGTCACTTGCTTGCTCTGAAGCATTAACAAGTTCGTGAGAAAGTGGGTTGTGGTTCGATAGAACGCCACTGATGTGGTGACCTAGAGCGATAACACATGCGCCAGTTAGCGTAGCAACATCGACAACACAGTCAGGTTCAAAACGCTCAACGTAAGTTAGAGCATCACATAGAACCAAGCGACCTTCAGCATCAGTGTTGAGTACTTCAACCGTTTGTCCTGACATTGTCGTTAGGATATCACCTGGACGGTAAGCATTGCTGCCCGGCATGTTTTCACAACCGGCTAGGATACCAACCACGTTAATAGGCAGGTTCAGCTTAGCCAGTGCTTTCATTGTACCGAATACAGACGCCGCACCACACATGTCGTACTTCATCTCATCCATGCCTTCACCAGGCTTAAGCGAGATACCGCCTGAATCGAAAGTCAGACCTTTACCTACTAATACAATCGGCTTCGCATCTGGATCCGGAGCGCCTTTGTATTCCATGATAGACATCATCGATTCATTTTTAGAGCCACGGCCAACTGCTAGGTATGATGTCATACCCAGTTTTTCCATCTCTTCTTCGCCAATGATCTTAGTCTTCACTGTCTCGTAATCGTCGGCTAAACGACGAGCTTGAGAAGCAAGGTAAGCAGGGTTTGCGATGTTTGGTGGCATGTTGCCTAGATCTTTAGACGCTTTTACACCTGAAGCAATAGCAAGGCCGTGAGAGATTGCTTTCTCACCCAGGCTCAATTCGCGACGTGTTGGTACATTGAATACCAATTTACGTAGTGGGCGACGAGTCTCTGGCTTGTTGCTCTTGAATTGGTCAAATGTGTAAAGACCATCTTTAGTCGCTTCTACCGCTTGGCGAACTTTCCAATAAGTGTCGCGACCTTTAACGTGAAGTTCTGTAAGGAAACATACAGCTTCCATAGAACCTGTTTCGTTTAGTGTACTGATGGTTTTTTGGATAATTTCTTTGTATTGACGCTCGCCTAGCTCACGTTCTTTACCACAGCCTACCAGTAGAACACGTTCTGAAAGTACACCAGGTACTTGATGCAGTAGTAGCATCTGGCCAGGTTTACCCTCTAGATCACCGCGACGAAGCAGTGAACTAATGTAGCCATCGCTAATCTTATCTAATTGCTCGGCTACTGGAGAAAGGCGGCGCGGTTCGAATACACCGACAACGATACATGCGCTGCGCTGTTTCTCTGGGCTGCCACTTTTTACACTGAACTCCATGCGTACTCCTACATCCTGAAGACAAATCGAACTAAATGTTAGATAATGGGTTCTTACTTGTTGGATCCTATAATGGAACTAACCTTAAAGAAGAACGCTAACACTTAGCTAAAAATTTAAAAAAATAAAAGGTTCAACGGGAAATTATAGTGATTCAATCAAAAAAACAAGTTTTGTATAGGTAATTTGAGCGTGATTATTGTTAGATATTTGATCCGCGAGACAATCAAGAGCCAATTTGCGATCTTTTTTGTTCTCTTTCTCGTGTTTCTCAGCCAAAAATTCATCAGTGTTTTAGCGGATGCCTCTGATGGTGATATCCCTGCGAGTCTTATATTGTCGATTGTTGGCTTAAATATGCCAGCGATGGGCCTATTGATGCTTCCACTCAGTATCTATATTGGTATTTTGCTTACTTTTGGCCGCCTTTACGCTGAAAGTGAAATAGTGGTCATGAACGCCACCGGTATCGGTAATAAATTCCTGATCCAATCTGCGCTTTACCTCGCTTTAATTACGGCATCTGTTGCAGCCTTTAACTCATTTTGGTTATCTCCTTGGTCACAAGACAAAGTTGAACAAATGTATGAAGAAGTAGCTGCAGAGAACAGCGTTGATTTGCTACCAAAAGGTAAGTTTGAAGGTACGCCGGATGGCTCTTCTGTCGTGTTTATTGATGATATCGACGGTAATAAGTTAGAAAACGTGTTCGTAGCTCAAATGCGTCCGCGTGATTCTGTACTGCCAAGTGTGATGTTCTCGAAGTCAGGTGATGTAAAAGAGCTCAGTGATGGTCGCCAAGTGATCGTAATGTACGATGGTACTCGTCATGAAGGCATTCCGACTCGCCTCGACTACAGGGTGACGCACTTTGAAGAATACGAAGGCCTGATTGGTCAGCGTGAAGTTGAGAAGAAAGGTCGAGACTGGGAAGCGATCCCTACGCTTGAACTGATTGGTAACTCAAATAATAGTGCGAAAGCAGAGTTGCAGTGGCGTATTTCTTTGGTACTTTGTATTCCATTGTTGACCATGCTTGTCGTGCCACTGTCTGCGGTAAACCCTCGACAAGGTCGTTTTGCGAAAATCGGCCCAGCAATACTGATTTATCTCACCTATTTCTTAGCAATCAGTGCAACCAAGTCTTCAATCGAAGAGGGGAGCATTCCTGCGGTAATCGGCATGTGGCCAATCAATGCGTTATTGTTATTTGTTGCGATTGGTGCCAACTTTATGGATAGCGTGCCAGTAAGGCGTTTGAAAGAAAAATTCAAGAATAAGAGGTTGGCTTAAGCCGTGTTTAAGATTCTCGATTTATATATAGGCAGAACCATCATCGCAACGACGTCACTGGTATTGGTGACGTTTGTTGGTCTCTCTGGGATCATCAAATATGTAGAACAGCTAAGAAAAGTTGGCCGTGGTACATACGATCTATTACAAGCGCTGTATTTCGTTTTATTGAGTATCCCTCGTGATATCGAAATGTTCTTTCCAATGGCTGCATTGCTTGGCGCATTGATAGGGCTTGGTATGCTTGCTGCAAGTTCTGAGCTTGTCGTTATGCAGGCAGCTGGTTTCTCTAAGTTAGATATCGGCCTATCAGTACTTAAAACAGCTATTCCACTGATGATCGTGGTGACATTGCTTGGTCAATGGGGAGCACCGCAAGCGCAGAAAATGGCTCGTGATTTAAGAACTATCTCGATTGCTGGTGGTAATATTATTTCGACGCAAAGTGGTGTCTGGGCTCGTGATGCCAATGACTTCATCTTCATTGTCAAAATCGATGACCAGAAGCTATATGGAATGAACATGTGGCGCTTTGATGAAAACAAGGCACTTAAAACCGCTATTTATTCTGACGAAGTTGATTACGTTGGAGACAACGTGTGGACGATGAAGGATGTAGAGATCACGTCTTTTGAAAACGAACTTCAAATTACTAAAGAAAGTTTACCGACTTACTCTTGGGAAACGTCATTAGCTCCAGATAAGTTGGCGATAGTAACGGTTAAACCAGAAGAGCTATCGTTAAGTGGGTTGTATGATTATGTTTCTTATCTGAAGGCGTCAGAGCAAGATGCATCACGCTATGAATTGGCGCTGTGGAGAAAGATAACCCAGCCAATTTCGATCGCGGTTATGATGTTGATGGCACTGTCGTTTATCTTTGGTCCTTTGCGTAGTGTGACCATGGGTGCGAGGATTTTGTCAGGTGTTATTGCTGGCTTTACCTTCTATATATCCAGTGAGTTCTTTGGCCCAGTGAGTTTGGTTTATCAAATACCACCCGCCTTTGGCGCAATAGCCCCGAGCGTGGTGTTCCTTGGAATTGCCATCATGCTCTTGAGGCGGAAACTGTAAATAGTAAAAAGGAAGGCATAACGCCTTCCTTTTTTGATCTTGATTGGAGCTAACTTAAATCACATTATCGTGCTTGTGGTAACACAACGACTTCGGTCTTTGCCCAGATATCGTGAAAGCCACGCTTTTTTGGATCGAATGGAACACATAGGTTTGCCAATCCAAAACCTGAAGTACCTAAACGAATCAGCGCCTGAGTTACTGTGATCGCTGAGCCATCTTTGTTTTGAACGCGCAGCTTCCAAGCTCTCATGCCGAGAGTTTGACCAGCTCTAGTCCAGAAGAACACGAAGAAATATACCCAAACGGCGACTAAGTAAAAGGTATATGCAGGGCTCCAAATCGGATGGTTGGTTAAGAAGTCACTAACATCGGCATAACCGCTGTGGTTAAAAATGCCGAGAGCCATGAGCGCGTGCAGTAGAGCGACAATGACGCCAGCCGCCAACATTTCAATAGCGATTACGATCAGAGCGTCGTAGAACAAGGCACCATATCGGCGCATGACTCCTGCTGGTGGCAGAGTGTTTGTTGATGTCATGTGTTATTACTTCTTTAAAAATTGAGGCGTCAGAATATAGTTTAAGGCTTAGCCTGAAAAGAGACATGACGCACAGCTTATGACTTAGTGGCGAAATTATCGGCAAACACACATGAATTCAAGTTTTTATACTTGCCACATCAGTTCGCATACGTATAATGCCAAACATCGAAAGGGCAATGCCCCAAGATAATGCCGGTATGGTGAAATTGGTATACACGACGGATTCAAAATCCGTTGCCTTCGGGCGTGGCGGTTCAAGTCCGCCTACCGGTACCATATTTAAATGACAAAGCCTCGACGAAAGTCGGGGCTTTGTTGTATCTGGGATATAGGAAGCGTTGCCTTCGCGGTGGCGGCAGGAATGCCTGTCCAATCAGTCCGCCTACCGGTACCAAACATAGAAAGGTCGCTTTGGGCGTTTGTGAATTTTAAATCCAGCGTGTCGGCTTGGATGCAAGCCCAGTCAAGTCACCTACCGGCACCATATTTAAATGACAAAGCCTAGATGAAAATCGGGGCTTTGTTGTGGGGTATAGGAAGCATTGCCTTCACGGTGGCGGCAAGAATGCCTGTCCAATCAGTCCGCCTATCGGTACCAAACATAGAAAGGTCGCTTTTATAGCGACCTTTCTATGTTTTGGACGTATGTGAATTTGAAATCCGGCGTGTCGTTGCAGTTGCTCTTCAATCAGACAGATCTTGATGTTTCACTCCTAAATCTCATAATTTCCCTTCGCTATTCGATCTGATAATGAATTAATTATCTTAAATCATGATGTTACCTGTCATTCTCTTTTCTATTGTCTATGTTTAAAGGACTAACAGAGGAGATAGATATGCTGACAGTAACCCCTTACTTGTTTTTTGATGGTCGTTGTAATGAAGCGTTGGATTTTTATCACAAGTGCTTTGGTGGTGTGGTTTTATCTAAGCAGCTTTTTAGTGATGCACCACAGGTAATCGAGGGCGCTCAACCTGATTGGGTTATGCATGCTGAGTTCGAAGCGTTTGGTATGAAGCTGATGATGTCTGATGGTGTTAAGGCAAAAGAACTTGAAGGCAACAATCTCGCTCTCTCTCTTGTGACTGAAGATAGCGCGACTCAAGAACAAATCTTTGAAAAGCTCAAGAAGGGAGGGCGGATAATGACTCCACTCGCAGATACTTTTTGGGGGGCTCGATTTGGCAAAGTAGAAGATAAATTCGGTATACGCTGGATGGTGCACTGCGACTCTTTAAGTTGAGCCTGTGAAATTGGATAGTGAAATTGCTGCTTGGTTTTATTAGAATTATAAATAGAGATTAATCATCAATATTATATATAAAAATGGGCAGCATAAAGATTACCGTAGATCGCATTCAGCCCGGTCTGCATATACGACTCCCCGTAAAATGGAATGAACACCCATTTTTATTCAACAGCTTTAAAATCAAAGATGACGCTCAAGTAAAAGTAATTCGACATCTTGGGATTAAGCACGTCTATATAAACCTGAGTCAAAGTGATACCTCACCTTTACCTGTTAATCACGTAGGTGAACAAGAAGTCGATATTGATTCACAGGTAAGCCTTGAAACGGAAAGAATGTGGAAAGATAAGCATGAGCGTATCGAAACCCTTAGCTCTTACCGCCGCAGGGTGAGTCATTGTGAGAGAGAGTTTGAACGTTCGCTTGCTCGAATGCGATCTGTGATGACCAAGATCCGTAACAGACCTTTAGATGCGGTAGGGGAGGTTAAGGCTCTTGTTGATGATATCGTTGAAACTCTAGTGAGCGATGATAACGTCACCTTGCACCTTATGAATGCTAAAGCAGATTTCGAAGATATTTACTTTCATACTCTAAATGTTTCGGTTGTTGCACTGATGATAGGAAAGGCCAAAGGCTATAACACACAGCAATTGAAAGACCTCTCATTCGCAGCGTTGTTTCACGATGTAGGCAAGATCAAAATACCAGTCGCGATACTAAGAAAGCAGAGTGCACTAACGGTGCCAGAAGAGAACTACCTGAAGCTTCATACTAAATACGGTGCGGATATTGTATCGGCAATTGATGACTTTCCTGAAAGTGCTAAAAAGGTGATCGCTCAACATCATGAGATGAATGATGGTTCTGGCTACCCCGAGGGCTTAAAAGAACATGAGATTGATGAATTTGCCAAGATAGTCGCCGTGGCTAATGCATTTGATAACCTTTGCCATGGTAAAACGCAATCTCAACAAATGATCCCGTATTTGGCACTGTCCCACCTATATAAGAGCTGCAAGCATCTATATAGCCAAGATAACTTGGGGCTGTTAGTTAAGTTCATGGGAGTCTATCCACCAGGAACTGTAGTACAGCTTTCAAATGACTCGATTGGGATTGTGATATCCGTTAACGCTAAACATATGCTTTATCCAAATGTACTTATCTATGATCCTAGCGTGCCAAGAACCCAAGCTCCGATCATTGACCTCTTTATTAAAGAGATCAAAATCGTTAATGCCGTTCATCCAAGCAAATTACCTGAACAAGTTCGAGAGTATCTAAACCCTAGGGCTCGTTTATCTTACTTTTTTGATAGTGGAGAGTAGTTATCCACAGGTCGTTGTGGGTAATTTGTTCGAAACTTGGGGTGAAAGTGGTATAAATAAGCCCTTGGTTGAAATGTCTTCGCTTAACCTCTTTTTTTAATAAAAAACGCATTTATTGCTTGCCAATATGAGCGGCATCTCTATAATGCCGCCTCACTGACACGGCAGACGCCACAAGGCTTCAGCGAGAAATGTTAGTAAGGCAACTAGCTTTAAGCGATGATTCGCTTCTACTTTTAGAAAGTAGGAATTAATTCCAAATAAGTGTTTGACACTGAGAATTAAATCGCTAGAATGGCCGCCTCTTCCGAAGTGATGTAAGTCACAACGAAGAGAAG
>NZ_JBFSSD010000019.1:0-82732 GCF_041466145.1 Vibrio sp. 10N.239.312.D08
GCCTTGGAACTTCAAACACTGACAAGTCGCCCCGTGGGTTCATGGGGCGGATACAGTGTATCGAAGAGCGGTTAAAGACCTATTAGACAAAGGTTTCATCAGAAAAGGAGATCAAGGGTTAGAAATTGTCGATCAGCGAGCACTGCAAGCTTTTATTGACTCCTACGAATAATAAAAGAGCTTGGCACTTACTTAAATGCCAAGCTCGGTTTTTCAATGTTTACTATTAACTACTCGCATCTATTTATGAGCGACTTTCTCTCAGCAACTAGCAACTAGCCCGTAAGTGTCCGCGCACCATTACCGGCGACTAAGTATTAATCCTTAAGCTTTTGCATACATGAGTGTTCTATAACCACCGATTAAGTTGCGTGCTTTAAAGCCGTTGTTGACGAGTTGGCGATAAGCCACGTTACCACGTAACCCGACTTGGCAGTAGATTACAATCTCTTTGTCTGCTGGGAGCTCACTCATTCGATCACGCAGTTGGTCGACAGGAATGTTGATTGCGCCTTCAATAAAGCCACCATTTTCTAGTTCGCTAGGGTTACGAACATCGAGTAGGAGTTGGTTGTCGCTTAATGTTGCAATCTCATCGAAATGAATAGGTGTCGCGTCACCTTTAATAATATTGTTGGCAACAAATGCGGCTTGGTTAATCACGTCCTTGGCACTCCCGTAAGGTGGTGCATAGGTTAATTCAAGGTGTTGAAGCTGATCAACGGTCATACCTGCACGTTGAGCTACTGCCATAACATCAATGCGTTTATCTACGCCATCTTTACCGACGGCTTGCGCACCTAGTATTTTCCCTGTCTTAGGGGCGAATAACATCTTGAACGAGACAATCTCAGCGCCAGGATAGTAGCTAGCGTGGCTTGCGGTATGCACATAGACTTTTTCATAGTCGACGCCTTCACGCTTCAACTGTTTTTCGTTTTTCCCTGTTGAGGCAACGGCTAGGTCAAAAATCTTACAGATAGCTGTGCCCTGTGTACCTTGATAGATTTCATTGCGTCCGAGCATGTTGTCGGCAGCCATACGACCTTGACGGTTAGCAGGGCCAGCAAGCGGAACTAGAGTTTGTGCACCTGTGACAAAGTCTTTTTCTTCGACCGCATCACCCACAGCGTAGATGCTAGGATCGCTAGTCTGCATCATTTCATTGGTGTAGATACCACCTAGTTCGCCAATTTGAAGTCCTGCTTCTTTTGCTAACTTAGTCTCAGGACGCACACCGATAGCCATGATTAAGATATCAGTAGTTAATGACTCGCCATTATTAAGTGTTAATTCTAATTCACCCTCTATGTGTTGGTGCTTCTCGCTCTCGCCTGAATCAAAACTTGCGATGTGTTCGTTAGGTATATATTTCACAGACTCAAGCGCGACGCCGAGTTTTAGGTCGATGCCTTTGTCACGAATCTCCGCATGGGCAAAGCCGGCCATTTCCCGGTCTACTGGCGTCATTACTTGGTCAGCCATCTCAATCAACGAAGTCTTGATCCCAAGCTGATGAAACGCTTCCATCATTTCCAAGCCGATAAAGCCACCGCCAACAACTGTCGCGTGCTCAGGTTTATTCATTTGGATTGTTTCGATGATGCGATCCATATCTGGAATATTGCGTAGTGAATGGGTGAGGGGGTTATCGATTCCTGAGATGGGAGGAACGACGGCACCGGCTCCAGGGCTGAGTAATAAGAAGTCGTAACTCTCGCTGTAGTGATTACCATCAACAAGATTTTTGACTGTAACGGTTTTATTGGTGCGATCAATAGAGGTAACTTCGTTCATCACTCGTGCGTCAACGTTGAAGCGAGCTAAGAAGCTTTCAGGTGTTTGTAACAGAAGCTTGCTTCTATCCTCGATATCGCCACCTATGTGGTATGGCAATCCACAGTTGGCAAAAGAGACGAATGGTCCTCGTTCAAACATTATGATTTCGGCTTCTTCACTAAGACGACGAGCGCGTGCAGCAGCTGAAGCACCTCCAGCTACGCCACCGATGATTACAATTTTAGTCATACGTTTACCTATTACTGTCTCTAAGTTTAACTATACAAATTGCCGAGCATAGAGCTTGTATCTTCTTAATGATCAGTACTGGCTGGTCGCCGGCGATTGAGTAGTTTTCGAAATACCTAGATACTATAAAGATGTAAATTAGCATTGTCTAATATTTATTTTAAAGCTATCACCTCGGGATTGAGCGTTTGGTCCAAGGGCTGTGATTAGACTAAAGCACGCTAGTAAAGGTAATACGCGTTAGCGAGTCGAGTACAGGTTAGCCAAATTAACTGTCATGAGCATAATGAACAGGATCATGGATGTGCTGACTGATTACGTTCTTCAGATCTTGTTCATACAGATCTAGCCAGGCATAACGCTCGCGATACAACTTACGCTTTTGACGTTTTAGAGCTTCAAGATCTTTCCTGTTCGGGTTTGTCGGGAGACGATAGAAATAGTTATCATGCACCTGTCCATCGTGCTCTTCCCACAGACTGTCGTATTTAAGGCTGATGTCTTTGTTTTTCTTACCGTAGCGTAATGAGTTCGAGACATGACCAGACTCTTTTACCGCATAGATATTGTCGATACCCAAGTTAATAGCGAGCAGTCGTAGTGTTTCTACCATGAAGGATTTAGGTCTTAAACCGTAAAAAGCTTTGGTGAATGTGCGGCTAAATCCATTGTCATTGGCGCCACCCTGTATACCGCCGATGTAGATGTTGTTGTCGAAAACAGTAAACGAAATGGTATACATTTTTTCGAGTTGAGAGTTGGTCAATGAAATTGTCAGTTCACCTTCTTTTCTCGCGTTTCTTTCGAAGCTGAGATTAACCAGATAAACGTTGTCATCTATCTCAAGTTTTAAAAGATTGAGCCTTTCGTTATAGATTTGGTGTCTAGCTTCTGTTGCGAAGGTGTTTTCAAACCAGTCGTAGTGTTTGGATAAGATATCGATCTTTTCTTTATTGCTAAAGCCAGTACATAAGTAGGGAGTCACAAATTTAGAAAGGAAGTTGGGTTGCTTGATAAATAATAACTTTCTCTCTTCAGAGTTGAAATTATTACTCATTTTTCGAGTAGCTGAATAATAAAACAGGGCTCGAATAGTAAACTTAACTATCGCTTTGTACTTACCCTTATTTTTATGGGTATTTGCTTCAATCCCCATGCGAACGACATTCATAATCACCTCAAAGAAGAAGGATTGCTCGAACATAGTCGTGTCATGAACCCTTCCAATAATCTCACCAATAACAAGAAAATGATGATAGTGAAAAAGGCGATTTGGGTAAGTATGGATATGTATAGCTATGTAACCTAATCAGTTACTTAGTGAGTGGTTCTTGTTCGATTATGCCTTGTTATGTGGAAGGGAACTGGATTGATGACTATAAAAGAGTCGTTTATAGGAACAATGTTGCACCTTTTACGGGTTACGTGCTTTTAGAGTTGCAAGCCGAAAAGTATTTGGTCTATCGAATCTGGTGGAGGTTAGCTTCGGTTTTAGGGTTCTGTATAAGACTTTGACCACATAAAAGCACCGATAACCCAGGCTGTAACATCTCCGCTTATAGTGGTTAGACGCAATATCATGGTTATCGCTAAAGAAACCTCTGAACCGTAAATTGGGTTAAGTAGGCTAACCAGAACAAGTTCTCTAACTCCGATCCCAGCAGGGGACCCGGGGGTGAAGAATCCAACAATCCAGGCGACCGCGAAAATGCTCCCTAGTGTCAATATATCGAGTTCCCAAAGGTCAAACAGTGCTCCTCCAACTAAAGATATTACCGCGCCCAATAGTAAATAGTTAAATAAATATGTTACTAAACTCACCATCACAATTGGTAACGTAGGGAGTTTAAGTTCGTCTATTTGTGCCACGTCTTGTTTTGATAGAAACCAAGCATACAGGCGAACAAACGAATGCCGAAAGATCTTCGGTCCAAAGACAATAGTGGTAATAGTCAAACTAAGTATAAGTACGTGTGTTTGTATGGATGATTCGTGAATGAAGTCATTCCCTTGATGGATCCCATGATATAGGGTCAAGATAACCACAACTCCAACTACCCAAATGGTTTCGATAAGCATACTCAAGAGAATTTTACTTCGCTTCATTCTTAACTTTTCAGATAACACAACGCGCCCTATATGGTGTGCTATGTTTCCGGGTAAGTACTTTGCCAATTGAGCTACAAGGTTTATTGAAACGACCTGAGTTATGTTACCTCTACTTTCTCCTACGGATTTCAGTAGGTAGTAGCTAACTAAACCACCGTTTATTAACGTCCAGCTATAAAGAGCAATACTTCCGACTAGGACTAATATTAGATCGTAGCTCCAATTAATCGTGTACCAAATTGATAATTGAATTGATGACTGATAACAAAACCATATAATTAGCGATATAGATATAAGCCAACCTAGTTTCTCTACCTGTATTCGTATATTAGACACCAAGCGAAACCCTTAGACGGTTACTTTGATATTTTTGATTTTTCATTCGCTAACCTATCCTCTAGTTTCTCGATTCGGTACAGCAGTTTTTCCATTAACTTGCGATTGAAGCTTACTAGGTCTGCGACAAATCCTACAATCATAGTGAGAAACCCAAGTATTAATAATGTGCTGCCGAGTAATAAGGACTGAATATGGCCATCGCCACCCCCATCCATGAAAAAGTATAGGAAACGAATGATGGGTAATACACCAACGGCAACCATTATGGCACCTAAAATAAAGAACACACGCAAGGGTTTGTACATTGTGTAGATACGAATTAATGTGGAAATAGACATCCTTAAAAAGTGAGGAATACTTGAAAATAGCCTAGACTCTCTAGTCTTCTCGTTAGTGTGGATTGGAACGGAGATTACACCGAGCTTTTTCGCACTAGCTTGAATAAGCATCTCAATCGTGTAACTGAACTCTGATACTATATTTATTTGTTGTGCTGCTGATCTTGATATTGCTCTGAAACCACTGACTGAGTCTTTTATGTCTAAGCCGGTCGCTTTGGACACGATATAACTACCTAACACTTGAAGGGTTCGCTTGAAAAATGAGAAATGTTTATTGTTATAACCACCTCGGTTTCCGACGACAATATCAGCTCTCTTATTCAGTATGGGTTCGACTAACTTAGAGATTTCAGAGCCATTGTATTGGTTGTCACCATCAGTATTAACAATGATATCAGCTTTCTTATCTATGCAGGTTTCTAACCCTAGGTGAAACGCGTGGGCTAAACCCTTATTTCTCGTGCTCTCTACTATGTAATCCACGCCTAACTGTTGCGCTATAGCAACCGTATCATCTGTAGAACCATCGTCTATAACAAGTATCTCGATTTTATCTATACCTTTGATCTCTTCCGGTATACCTCGGATTACTGATTTGAGGTTACTTCCTTCGTTATAGCAAGGGATTTGAACAATTAGTTTCAATTTTGCCACCTCTATTTATTCTGGTTTGTTTAAAATCCGCTAAACATACGAGATTCTCGATTGCTCTCTTTAGGCCTATATAAATTCTCCCCCCAACGAAGTGTATATGTACCTGTATCTTCGAAAATTTTAATAGTATTTTTTCCTTTTGATAAAGCGACGATTTCTTGTGGGTGGATAACTTTGTTATTTATGATTACTTTTGAATCTGATTCCAAAGTGTAATTACCAGAGATATTTAAGGTAAACGTCACGGCGTTATCCTCTTGAGTTAACAGCAACTCTTTACCTGCAACATAGAGTTCATTCCAGTGACTTATATAATTGTTTTTAATAGCTTTCCTATCTTCTTCTAAAAGAGCCAAATAGATTGATCCCACACTGCTCTCGCTGTGAATGAACTCAAGGTATTCTGAATTCACGATCAAAAATTTAGGTTCGTGATCTTCAATAGCAAGCTTAAGTATAGGCTGTCCTGCTATTAAGTAGTTATCCATCCCCCAAGAGCTCATGAAAAAGCCTTTCTGAGGGTATGATGAGATCATAGAGCACCTATCTATGTAGGCGACAGGTTCAGGAAATATCTTCTGAACAACATTAATAAAATGATACTGATAATCTAAGTTCCGGGAATATTTCAAATAAATACTTTGAAATATTAGGTTAAAAACAAACAAAAAAACAACCCCACGGCTTATTCTCATGTATCGCTTACGAGTTTTTCTTTGATTCCATACCTCCCAAGCTAGGCCGAAATAAATTGCTGAAGGAGCTAATATAAATGAATAAAAGTAGGGGAATGCGTTACGATAAATAAGAATAGATAATAAAGGAAGTATCAAAGTCATGAGCTTTAAGTAATCTAATTTTATTTCAATATTATTATTTTTAATTGTTGAAGATAGGCAGAAGTAAACGCCACAAACTAAAGTAAACCAAAAGCCTAAGTCTGTTCCTAATGTATATATAAAGTAATTAGCTCGAGGGAAAAATAAATTATGGTTTAGTGTTTTGTTTGCCCCACTTAGCATTGATATAGCATCGTTCTCGGTTGTTGATGTAATGCTTTGTGAGTGCCAAAAGTATAGAGATAAAAACAGTAACGTGACTAAAATAAAATATCGCGAAAGGATAATGCTAGTTCTACGTTTTTGGGAAGATTGTACAATGGATAAAAGTGAAATTAGGATAATAGTAGGAAAATAAAATACAGACTTTAGTGTTATAAGGAATGCTATGGCAGTAAGCAATGCAGTAATCAATGTTCGTTTGAAAGAATACTCTAGTTTTAGCAGATAATCTAAACTAGCCATTAAGCAAAAAGTTGCAATAGGGTCTGTCCGAAAACTAGCTCCCATCCTAATTACAAATGAAAATGAAAAGTAAGCTAAAACCGCAAATAGAGAAGCGGATCTACCAAGGTGTCTACGACAAATTCTAAATATAAAAAATCCTGTAGCAATTTGAAGACACAGCATAACATTACGAGCAACAATGATTTGGTTAACCTCATTATCGGATACCCAGCTTAACCAAGTGAAAACATGCACATGGAATGTTTGAAAGCTACTTATCGATTCTCCAGCTAAAAACTGATGAACAAAAGACAGATAGTAGAATTCATCCCAATTAACCTCATAATTGAACGCGGTGTATACTCGAAGAACTATAGCTAGAAATATCAAGGTAAGCATAATGGAACTTCTGCTTACCTTGATATCTCTATTTAATATATTAGGCTTACTATTTGTTTTTTCAAACATTTTCCTTCTACCCTAAACTTCCAAAGACTTTGTTATTTCATCTAAAAGCTCAGTTGCTTTTTCTAACTATAGTACCTTTGGATTTTCTTGTTTTTAGTGAGTTAGAACTTGATTACTTAGACGATTAGCTAACGGTTTGTCGTCTGTTGGGCTAAGATAAAAGTATGAAATAAGCTGTTTTATGGAACTATTGATGATACATATTTTGATTGGTACTCGCGCTCAGCTCATAAAAATGATTCCCATTATGAAAAATCTTCAAGATAGAAATGTTGAATACAATTTTATATTTATGGCACAGCATAGAGAAACTATATTAGAAATATTATTTGAATTTGGAATCAAAGAGCCAGATTATGTTTTATGTGACGATAATAGAGATATCGTTAGCAGTATACAGATGGTTGCATGGTCTATTAAGGTTTTACTTGTCGGTATTTATAATAAACGGGAGTTATTCAGAGGAGATAAGGGCGGGATCGTAATGATTCATGGTGATGCCCCCCCATTGTTATTAGGTGCTATTTTGGCTAAAAGCCAGAAATTAAGGGTCGCCTCGGTCGAAGCTGGCTTACGTTCTTTTAATTTACTCAAGCCTTTTCCTGAGGAAATAACTCGTGTTGTTACAGCTAAATTGGGATTAATTGATGTTTTTTATTGTCAGGATCAACTCTCTGCAGAGAACGTAAGTAAATATAATAAACAAGTTGTCAACACTAATGGGAATACTATTGTTGATACTATACAACTTGCTAGCTCTATAAATAAATTATCGACCAATTCTATCTCTGATAAACAAGAACGCTACGCTACTGTCTCACTCCATAGATTCGAAACGATATCAAATATAAGTGGTTTGAAGAAAATAGTGGAACTAATAGAAAAACTCACTAATGTTATTCAAGTTAAGTTTATATTACACCCTCCAACAAGAGAAGCACTTAAGAAGAATGGGCTTTATAGAACTTTGGAAAACAACATCAATCTAGACTTAATTCCTCGTATGACATTTTTGAACTTTAATAAACTCATATCGAAATCTGAGTTTATGGTTACTGATGGCGGTAGTAATCAGGAAGAATGCGCATTTCTCGGAATTCCATGTTTAGTTATTAGAAATGAAACAGAGAGAAAAGATGGACTTGGTGATAATGCAGTTCTTTCATATTTTGACTATAACGTGATTGATAGTTTCATTGAAAACTATTCTGAATATCGTCGCCCGAGTAAAGTTCTCAAGAGAAGCCCCAGTGAAATCATTATCGACAACGTAATTAAGTCATTGTGATAAAACCAGTTTTGATCATCTACTTGGGTGGGTGTTAAGAGTTAGCGATACGTAACCATAACGAACAAACTCATTGTAGTTGCTGACGTCATAGATCACTAAGACAAGCCTATAACCAAAAATGCCACTACAAATCTGCAGTGGCATTAGAACGATAACAAACTATCACCTTGCTTAAACCTAAACTTTAGTTCTTATATAAACTAAAGTTCTAACAGTTTAGCCAGTTCACGCTCTTCGAGAAGCTCTTCAATGCGTTGACGAGTCTTAGGCGTTTCGGCTTGCGCTTTAGTCGACTTGCCTGCTTTTTTGCTTCGGCTCGTTTTCGCTTTTTCCTTAGTCGTCATCGTAATCTTCCTTGTGTTTTTTGTGTTACAGGTTGCACGTCTCTTTTAGTGCCTTGCCCGCTTTAAATGCTGGCGTCTTTGATGCGGCAATCTGAATCTCTTCTCCGGTTCGCGGGTTACGACCAGTGCGAGCAGCTCGAGAGTTAACTTTAAAGCTACCAAATCCAAGGATCGATACGTCATCACCGTTCGCAAGCGAAGTAGAGATACCTTCAACTAGCGCATTTAGTGCTGTGCCTGCTTGGTCTTTTGAGATGTCTGCAGAAGTCGCGATGTGTTCAACTAATTGAGATTTGTTCATAATCTATATTCCTTATTGAGTACGGCTGGCGTCTACCTTTAGCACCTAGCTTATGCGATCTTATCAACAGCAATTGAAATAATGTCAGTGAGCGGGTAGAGCTTTGTAAAGTAACCAACAGAATTGACTATAAAAGCATCTGTCGGTTCAATCAATGCAATTCATTGATTATTATTGGTTTATAGACATGTTGCCCAAATTTACTTGAGAAAAGAGCATTAGGGTTGCCCGTTCGATTCATAATCCAAATCGAAGCTGTCATCTATCACGTTGATAACGAAAGAGTAAAAACAAAGAAGCCCAGCTTAATTGCTGGGCTTCATGTTGTGCTGTCAGAGCGATTTGTTAATTCAGAACTATTTAGTAATAAAAATTTGTTCTGTTTCTAGTGATGTCATCGTGCGAACTTGACGCCAAATGTAGTAGAAAATACCTAACATCATCAGCATGCTTGGGATGGCGATTGCTGGGTAGCTGTAAAGTGTCAGCTTGCCAAGTTCTTCATTAAAGGCAGCGGTGCCAGCAGGGCTAGTCACAATCCAAGTCGCTAGGAAGTAGTTCATAGCTGAAGAAAATGCGAAAGTACTCGCGAATAGGTAGTTGGATGTCATTAGACAACGATCAAACTTTGCTTGGTTACCGAACTGCTTTAGGCGCTCTTCAATAAGAGAGATATTTAACAGGGCCGGTGTGAAGATAACTTTCTGGATAAACGGGTAGCGGGTGAAGGTTGAGCCAAGAACCGCCAAACCAATTAGACCAGGGATTAATGCTTCTTTTAGTGCTAACCAACGAGTGTCTAGCTCAAAGAAACCAATACCGCCCGTCAATAGCACGCTTACAAAGCCGAGCGCAGCGATGAAGTTGAACTTCTTATTGCGGATTAACTCCATGCCACCATAAGCAATAGGGAAGGCAAGGGCAACAAGCAAAGCTAAGCCTGTTCCGAGATGCTCATCTCCACTGAACTTCATTAAAATGAATGAAGGAAGAAAGACGTTAAACACGACTTCGAAAAGAGGACTCGATTTTTTGTTTTCTGTGTTACTCATAATTTCTAAATACATTATGTTATGGATTTATTCTCAGGGATTGTTGTTTACCTCGCCCAAGATGTAAAGCCTTAAGGCGTCATGCTGTGTAACGACATGTGACATCAACGACATCTCTGAGCCTATATAACGCTCAATTTAATACTTTGTGAGGGATGTTTATCTGGCCGACTTGGGGAAATCGAGTGGAAATTTTGGTTTAGTTTATTCAAACCTAATTCAGTTTATTGCGTTGTCGCGTACTCTCACTCACATTCACCGCTCTTAAACGATTGATGAATGTGAAATGAGGCAGAACAGAAAGGAAGAGTTATAAGCCCATTATTCGTCGAAAAGTAGGTTAAAGCTCAAAGGGATTTGGTTGGAAATCGCTAATCCACCCACGGTCGCTGAAAGTTTGTTTAGATTCTCTGTAGATATCCCAAAATCAGCGCCATTGACGATGATTGTTGAAGCTGAGCTAACCATGACAAACCCTGAGGATGGAACCACCACAACTGGGAAGTCGATCGTTTTGGTTACGCCGTGTAAAGTAACTTCCGCTGCTACTGTTGTTCTTTTTGGATCACCAGATAGCATCGACGGTTCAACCTTCCCAGAGATCTTCACTTCAGGAAAAGTCATCGATTCAAAGTAGAGTTCATTCAGTCTCTGGTCACGAATAGCGACTCCGGTGCTCACGCTTTTCAAGTCCAATACTATTGAAAACTGGCCCTCTTCGGTAAGTCCTCCAGACATAGGTTTGATGGATGCGGGCTCGACAACAAACTGCTTTTTAATGGTCGCGAATGTGATGTTCGATAACTTCGGATCTAATGTGTAGCCCGACTCCGCGAAAGATTGAGCGGAGATAACGGTGCATAGGAGGCCGAATGTAGAGATTAGTTTTTTCATAAGTTGTCACCAGATTGATGAATTCACAGGTTTACGTTCTTGAGTCGTACGTTTTTAAAATGACTTTTTGGAAAGAGTGATTGAGAGAAGCTTAGTTCAGCATTCGAAAAATTACCGCAGGAAAAGAAGAGCGTCGCTGTATTACTGGAATCATGATCGACGAAGTGACTTGTTTATTTTTAGTTATGTTATAACATAACTAAAATCACTCTTGCCAAGAATAATTATTCTGTTGGTAAAAGGGAAGCGATGAGCATTTATCAAGGAGACGACGTAATGAATGCCGTGTTAACCAAGCCTTTGGCTACCAATAGCAGCCAGCCACTCAACATTAGTTCAGCTGTGAGTATTCAGGATAAGGCAAATCACAAGCCAAGCTTGAGTGCTTCTGAGCAGCCAACGGTATTAGCGGATATCTACCAAAGTGATATTAATATAGCGGTATGGCAGCGACAGTTTGATGAAGGCTTAACGACGGCAATTAGTGAATTTATCGCCTTGAATCCAAACTTTAGTAAGTCTGTTAGCGTGTCACCTGATAATGCTTTCGATAAGTTGGAATTTGCTACCGATGGCACCGCCTCTAAAGCGCTATTAGAAAACATGGCAGAGCTGGTGGATATGTTCTGTTGTTTGTTTGAGCTTGAAGAAGTCGGGTTGCGTTTAGCCGTTCTGAATAAAGCGATGTGCCCACGTTTCCATTTTGATCAAGTGCCTTGCCGCTTGGTGACAACTTATCATGGTGTTGCGACTCAATGGTTGCCAAACGACTTAGTCGACCGTTCTAAGCTAGGGCTAGGGGCTAACGGAAAGCCTGATTCTGTTTCAGGCCTGTACAACGACGAATCTGACATCCAGAAAATGGCCAGTGGTGATGTTGCGTTATTAAAAGGGGAGCGTTGGAGTGGCAATGAGAATAGAGGCCTTGTTCACCGTTCACCAGTCACTTCATCTGACGAAACACGATTGCTGTTAACGTTGGACTTTGGTTGATCAACTTTTGACTATTTAGTTCGCAACCTGTTTCTATTCAGACGTTCAACTCATTTAAATACCTTCCTAATGAGCTAACGGCATGGCGCGATCTGTGCCGTTATTATTCTCAAACAGAGACACTCATCAGCTGACCATGTTTAGCACATTAATTCAAAATTTAGAGTTTACCATTCTCTAAATCAATGGGTTACGATGCGTGCACTTACTCACATATATCAATATTTCAGTTCCTCATCGGTTTCTTAATTTATTTTAAAGCGTAAAATATATCCCGCTTGCAAACCTCTTTGGCAACCAATTTGTTCGCCACGGTTTTTTACTTCCACATTATAGGTTTCCTATGTTCAAGAAACTCTCGCTTAAAAATAAACTGGCGATTTCAGCCAGTATGGCCATTATCCTGGGGGGGATCTTGGTCGAGGCATTGTCTTTTCGTGCTTCATTGCAAAGGTTGTATACAGAAGTTGAACAGCGTTTAGAAGGCGCATCGGCTTCTTACAATCAATATGTATCGGATTGGATCTTATCCAAAGAGCGTGCGCTTACTTCTCTTTCGAAAGAATCCAAACAAGAAAGCTTGGTGACTCACCTAAAACAGGTTCGTGATTCAGCCTCTTTTGATAATGTCTTCTTGGCGTTTCCAGACGGTTCGCAAAAGAACGCAAACGGAGTGGTATTGCCGCCCGGCAATGATGACCCACGTCTATGGGGTTGGTACACCAACGCGGTAGCAAACCCTAGTAAGGTGTTCATGGATAATCCAACGGTTGCAGCTGCAACTGGGGCGAATGTTGTGTCGCTGGGTACTGCCATGCAATTACATGGTCAACAGGTTGTGTTAGGCGCGGATGTTGAAATTACCGACATTCTTAATAGCCTAGAGCAAGTGATTCTTCCGGGTGAAGGTTACATGTTCATCGCGACCAATAAAGGCACGGTTTATACGCACCCTGACACCAAGTTACTGAACAAAAATATCAGCTCACTTGGGTTAGATTTTGCGGACGTACAAAAGGCGCTGACTAGCGGTAAAGACACTTCTATCGAGTTGAATGGCAGCGACTATGTTCTGTACGCACGTGCGATTGATGGAACGAGCCTGATTACTGTGAGCGTTGTTAACCATGACTCTCTGGTTGCGCCACTATTTGATGCAGTGATTGGTCAAGTGTTGGTGACGCTACTTGTGGTGATCGTATGTACCATACTGTTTAACCTGTTGTGTACGATTCTATTCCGCCCGTTGAACCACGTTTCTCAAGCACTGGCGCAAATCGCGAATGGTAGTGGTGATTTAACTCAACGCATTCATGTTGAAAACCAAGATGAAGTGGGCGAGTTGGCTCATAACTTCAATACCTTTGTTGGAAGCTTACAGCAGTTGATTGGCCATATCCGTGGGCAGTCAGAACAGCTAAACAGCCAGTCAGAGCAAAGTGCTCAGCGTGCGAACCGTTCGGTGGATGAGCTTAATCATCAGCAGCAAGAAATCACTATGGTCGCGACGGCCGTAACTGAAATGGCGAGCGCCACGCAAGAGATAGCATCGCATGCCGAGCAAACAGCAAAAGCGGCACAAGATTCAGCGACAAGCACTAACAGTGGTCACGCTCTGGTTGTGGATACCAAAGGTTCAATCAATAACCTAGCCAATGAAGTTAATGAAGCGGGTAGTGTGATTAGCGAACTTAACAAGCATGCTCAAGAGATCTCGACTGTACTCGCAACGATTCAAGGCATTGCAGAGCAAACCAACTTACTTGCTTTGAATGCTGCGATTGAAGCGGCTCGTGCTGGCGAACAAGGTCGTGGCTTTGCTGTGGTTGCTGATGAAGTACGTGTGCTTTCGCAGCGCACTCACTCTTCAACGGAAGAGATCAAATCAACAATTGATATCCTGCAGCGTACAACGGCGCAAGCGGTTGAGCTGATGGAGAGTAGTTCTAAGTTGGCAATACATTCAGTAGAAGATGCCGATCGAGCTTCGCATGCGCTTGAAGAGATCAATACTGCAGTTGCTTTGATCAGCGATATGGCGACTCAAATCGCGACGGCTGCTGAAGAGCAAACACATGTGACGGGTGAAATTACCCAGAACGTGACGACCATTAAAGATGTTACCGACCACTTAGTTGTGGGCGCACAGGACAGCTTAACTGAGTCGAACGAACTTAAGAGCCAAGCCGCTGGCTTAAGTGACAAAGTGGCGACTTTTAAGCTTGCTTAACTGGTTCGCTCACTGATGCCTGATCAGTGAGTGTACGTTAAGCAATAAGCCAAAGCGACGTAGATTACGTCGCTTTTTTTGTATTTGTGAGTAATCGAATTCTTTACTAATCTACTTCTGAAAACTCTTTCAGCGCACTCATTGCAGCTTCTGCTTTGTCTTTTTGAACGAAGATGTGGTCGTGATAGTAGCCCGCAACCACGTTAGCGCTAATGCCGTAAGAGCCAAGCTTTGTCGCAAACGCCGCCGTTAATCCAACCGCTTCAAGGCTCGAATGTACCGATAAAGTGATAAGGCTAAATACACCGTCGAAGTTTAGCTGAGCTTTGGTCGCAACTTCTTCTTTCAGAACCAGTGTTAAACCTTCTTTCTCACGAAAAGTCGAGATTGGATTGAGCTGAACATAGTCTGCCAATCCCCCGCCTACAGTACAAAAAACATAGCTCCCGTCGATTAATTCTGGTGACATGGATTTCAGTAGAAGGTCTAGGTCGGTAATGGCAGCCATAGTCAGTTTCCCTGCGTGAATAAGCTAATTGATGATGTATGCAGTCACGATAGAAGCAACTGACAGTTAAGTAAAATTAATGATTTTAATTCTGCATCAGTTTTACTAATGGCAAGTTTTCCTCCTTAGTGATGGCATCGTACTTCTACCAACTTGTCGATTGTTCCATCTCGTCAGATAAATGGTCGATAAAGGCTCTTAACAGCGGTGTGACTTGTTTACGCGTTCCATAAATAGCATGAACACCGAGCGTTTTAGGTTGCCATTCAGAAAGCAGTGGCACTAATAGACCATCACGCATCAAGGTTTCCACTGAAGGGAAGGGCAGTAAACAGATACCGTTGCCTTTGAGTGTGGCAGAAAGCAGAACCTCTGAGGTGTTTGCACTGATATTCCCTTTAATCGGAACCGATTCGAGCCCATTGGGGCCATTGAACGTCCAAGCGGTTTTGCCAAAGTAACTGAACGATAAACAGTTGTGGTGCGCTAGATCTTGGGCTTCTGTGGGTGTGCCTTTCTCTTTTAGATATTGAGGCGATGCGCAAATAACGGAGCGGCATTCACCGATCTGCTTCGCGACAATATTGGGCGTCAGTTCGTTGGTTATGCGAATGGCCAAATCGATGCGTGACTCAACCAGGTTGACGGTCTGATCAGTCGAGATAATGTCGATAGAAACCTCTGGCCATTTGGCGATGAAGCGACTAATTGATTCCATCAAGAAGCTATCGACAATCGAGTAGCTCGCAGTAATACGCAGCTGACCTTTTAAATGCTCTCGGTTTTGGTTTCTGATCCCAGCTAGGGATGTTTCCAGTGCCAAAAGTTCTCTGGCGACCTCAAGTGTTTCTTTACCTGCGCTGGTTAAACTCAAGCTTCGTGTTGTTCTGTGAAGCAAGCGTGTGTCCATCCATGTTTCTAACTCACCCAAATAACGAGTGACCTTGGTTCGTGAGAGATCAAGGTGCTCTGCCGCTGCGCTCAAACTGCCACGTTCCACTATGGTGACAAAGACATTCATTGCCTCGAGTTTATCCATTGTTTTATTGCCTAGAGAATTAAACCGACCTCAGTATATGTCCGAAAACTGCAACAGTTAAAGTCAATTTGATATCTATTTCATCTAAAAACAATTAAATAAGATATTTGGACATTCAACGAGTTGGCAGGTGTTCAACTCCAAGTATCGGAATAAAGCCATGAATACGTTATCGAAAAACCTGTTATTAAAAAGCATGCTTTTAGGAACCATAAGCCTAGGAACCATGCTGGCATCAAGTGTTGCTTTAGCTGTGGATCTGAACATCACTCACTATAACCCCGGTGAGAACGCGATATTCCCTGCAAGCTCGGTATTGGTTTCGGGTGAGAAAGAAGTGATTCTATTTGACGCACAATTCAGTGTCGCAGACGGACAAAATTTGGTGGAGCAAATCAAAGCCACAGGCAAAAAATTATCGATGGTTTACATCAGCAGCGGCGACCCAGATTACTACTTTGGTTTGGAACCGATAGTTTCGGCATTTCCTAACGTTAAAGTCGTTGCCAGTGAAGCCGTTGTCGCGCATATCAAACGCACCAAAGATGCAAAGCTTGAATACTGGGGGCCTATATTAGAAGGCAACGCGCCCTCTAAGGTGATTGTTCCAATGGTGATGAACGACACAACATTAAGCATCGAAGGTGAAACCATCGAAGTGAAAGAGATAAATACACACCAAGCTTACCTATGGGTTCCGTCTGAAAAAACGGTGTTTGGTGGCGTGTCGGTGTATAGCGGTGTGCATGTATGGATGGCAGATACTGCATCGAAAGAGATTCGTAGCCAGTGGTCACAATCGTTGGAGCGTATGAAAGCACTAGAGCCAGAGGTTGTAATTCCGGGTCACTATTTAGGTGAAATGCCAACAGGAATAAATGCAGTTCACTTCACGAAGGATTATGTGGCTGATATTGAAAAAGCGTTGGCGAGCAAAAGTAATCCAACATCGGTCGAGATCAGTGATTACATGAAGAAAGCCTACCCGAAATTTGAGGCTACGGAAGGCGATTTAGAACTTGGCGCGAAAGTGCTAAGCGGCGAGATGGCTTGGCACTAGAGTTGATTATCTCGGTTGTGTCCCAGAACAGTCTGAAGATTGTATGCTAGATTTATTGGTGATACACAACTGGAGATATCGATGATCTGGCTTTCAGTGAAAGTACTACAGATTGGACTTGTCTATGGATACAGGAAGTATCAAAAAACGAAAAGAGCTCCAGCTTAGGAGCTCTTTTTTTGTTTCGGAGAGACGACTTTCTATTTCAAGTGAGAAAGAAAATCAGCATTTACCCGGTTTACAGTTAGTAGTCAGATTAGCCTAGTAGCCAGATCCGCCCTGCAACTCAATATCACCAATAAGCGAAAGTATGTTGAAAATAGAACCCATTACTCCTCACATCGGCGCTCGTATTCACGAACTAGAGCTTTCTACATGCAGTGCTGATGAACTCGATAAGGTGTATCAGGCACTTATTGCCCATCAAGTGATCTTTCTCGACGGGCAGACTTTGTCTCCAGAACAACACTTGATGATTGCACAGCGCTTTGGAACGTTAGAACCTGCACATCCTTTCTTCCCTCGCGTGGAAAGTGCGCCACAGGTGAGTGTGATTGAAACAACCCGTGGCAATGCGCCAAAGGAAAGTTATTGGCATACCGACTTAACGTGGCGCAGCTTGCCTTCGAAAGCTTCCCTGTTGCATGCTCAACACATTCCAAGCATTGGTGGTGACACTATCTGGTGTTCTATGACTGCGGTTTTTGAATCTCTACATGAAGATATGAAAGCTAAGTTGAGAGGGTTGTCGGCGACTCATTCGCTTGTGGCCTTTGAAGGTATAGAATCAGAAGACATTGATCTCGATTGGCACAAATCCTTGATTAAAACAGCACAGGAGAATCCGCCAGTGGTTCACTCTGTTGTTCAAGTTCATCCTGAAACGGATAAAGAAACGCTCTGTATCAATGAACAGTTTACTCGTTATATCAACGAACTCGACCGCAAAGAGAGTGATGTTTTACTCAGCCAACTGTTTGAAATTGCGAGACGCCCTGAGTTTCAAGTTCGTTTCAAATGGGACAACGGCTCAATGGCGATCTGGGATAACAGGGTAACGCAACATTACGCAGTGATAGATTACGGGGATACTCCAAGAAAAATGCATCGAGTAACAGTGACATAGCGGTAAGCTGAACACAGTTATCAAAAGAACACCGCGCATGCCCATCCCTGAACCAAGCACTCGTACTTAAATTTAAGCGTCAGAAGGGTGCATCATTCATCTACGCTTAATAATAAAAACAAATGCGTTGGTACATATTTGATTGAAACCTCACTGCTCGGACGTGATGTGTAATATAATCGGCGCCAAAATATAAGTATAAAAACCAAATCATAGAATTAATAAACGTCAGGGCTTAGAGAGCAAAGTATTTCGTATGAACGCGATTCGTAAAGTTTACCAGTACGCAGAACCGAATTTAACCCTCGTGGGTTGGATGGGCTTTGTCGGCTTCCCAATTTACTACATTGTGTGGGAGTTTTTGTTCCCGCAACCCTACGAAAACTTAGCGCTTCGCCTGTTTTGCTCGGTATTGTTCTTTGGCATTATATTTCGCAATCGCGTCCCATTTGAATGGCGAAAATACCTTCCGGCTTATTATCAAGTTGCCGTAACTATCTGTTTGCCAGGTTTCTTCTTCTACATGCTGCTAATGAATAATTGGTCCAACGTTTGGGTTATGTCATTCATGTCGGCTATTTTCCTCCATATTTTATTGGTGCACGTGACGAGAGTGATGTTTGCACAAACCTTTGCCGGTATTGGGATTGCTACCTTGTGCGCTTGGATTGCACAAGGCTTCTACCTCGAACTCACAATGGATTGGACGCATGTGCCAATCTTTTTGTTTATCTACTTATTCGGCAACTTGTTCTACTTCCGCAATCAGGTGGAACATGAAAACAAGGTGTCATTGGCGAAGTCTTTTGGTGCGGGTATTGCCCATGAGATGCGAAACCCTCTAAGCGGATTACTTACCTCTATTGATGTCATGCAGTCCATATTGCCGAACCCTAAAAGTGGCGATCAAAAAGGGCAATATGCGTTAAGCAATGAAGAAGTGATTCAGTTGCGTGAAGTGGGCGATGAAGCGATGGAGATCATTCATTCCGGTAACGAAACGATAGATCTGTTACTGACTTCAATTGATGAAAACCGAGTCTCTCGATCTACGTTTAAGAAGCATTCAGCGCAAGCGGTGGTTGAGGATGCGATAGACAGTTTCAATTACAAGCGCTCTGCTGATAAGTCAGCAATCTCCTTGGATGTGCAGAGTAACTTTGAGTTTTTGGGTAGCGACACCTTGTTGAAATACGCCATGTATAATCTGTTCAAGAATGCGTTCCATCATCGTAGCCCTGAAGATTTTCATATTCATGTCACCATGTCTAGTGATGAAGTGGCCAATCAAATAATGGTTACCGATAACGGATCAGGCATCTCAAATGATGTGATTCGACGCATTTTTCAGGACTTTTATACTACTGGCCAATCGGGTAATTACGGCTTAGGTTTGCCATTTTGTCAGAAGGTAATGCGCTCGTTTGGTGGTGAAATTAAATGTCAGTCTGAAGTGGATCAATGGACACAGTTCACGATGACTTTTCCGTCTTTGTCTTCCCATTCGGTGAAAGAAATCAAGAATGAACTGACTAAACTTAAGACTGTGCTAATGGTGAGTGACCAGAAAGTTCTCACCAATAAAATGACTGAGGTAGCCCGTTTTATGGGGTTTGAGCTCACGGTGTTGGATGTAGCATCAGCGCTTAAAAATAAGGAATACCAGTTCGAATTCGACTTGATTTTCGTTGATATGGAGAGCTTGGATTTAAGAGCCAATTGCCTCGATAAGATTGAATCGTTACTTTCGTTCACTGAGGCGCGAATCATTTACTTGTATGAGCGTCATCCTATCAAGCGTGTACGTAACATTTCTTTCGAGCCTATTTGGGTGGAAACACAAGTCTGGCTACTAAATACTAAAGCGACCATTGACCGTTTACTGTTTGACTCCAACTACGTGATGCCATCGGTTGCTGTAAAACCGCTAGAGGCCACCACTAGACGTACGATTATGGTGGTCGATGACAATGAATCTCTACGCCGATTTACGGCAATGTTATTGGAAAAACAGGGCTTTGATGTTGTGCAAAAAGAAGACGGACAACAAGCCTTAGATGCGCTTGATACCGACGAAATCGACTTGATCCTAATGGATATTGAAATGCCAATCATGGATGGTGTTGAAGCTTCTCGCCGAATTCGCAGTGCCGACAAAGAATACTCTTCGGTGCCGATTATTGCTCACACGGGTGACAGTTCTCCCGTTACCTTGGAAAAGATGGAATCATCAGGCATGTCGGACTTTATTGTTAAACCTGCCGATAAAAACCGACTGTTTGATAAAATTGCTCACTGGATTTAGCGGGTGTAATAGTCTGAAGTTCACGGCCATTGGGTAGACATAGATTCAAGAAAGAGCTCAGCGAATTGCTGGGCTCTTTTTGTATCGCGACATGATAGCGTCCATTCAGTCCTGCCGTTGGTGTTGGTTATAAATATGGTTCGAAAAAGGTTACACGAACTCTAACTCGGGGTGATGGTACGCTTCGTGACAAACCGTGAGCACATGGTCAATGTCTCTTGGCGTCATATCGGCATTCACTGAAAAACGGATGATGTTTTTGTTCTTGCCAGTCGCAGGGCGGCAGAATACCGCACCGAACACATCACGTTCTTCTAAGAAGTCTCGCACACGCTCCGTGTTTCTTTCATTGCCGCACTCTAGCGCTACAATTTGAGACTCACTGCGGATATTAAAGCCAATTCGCTTTAGCCCCGTAGTCAGCGACTTAGCCCGATTGAATAAGGCTTCTCGTTTGTCTTCCGCACCTTTGATCACCTCCAACGTTTTCTCTAAACGAACCACTTCTTGTGGTAACACTGTTGAGCTAAAAATCGCAGGGTACGCCACAAACGGCAAGGTTTTAGACAGTTGTTTAGGGCCAAGGATTGCCCCAGCGCGATAAGCAAAGGTTTTTGCCAAGCTAACGGTGATGAAGTCGACTTGCTTGGTGAGCCCCAATGCTTGCACTAAGCCTGCACCATTCTCTCCATGTGTACCCAGTGAATGGGATTCATCAACGACGACCGCACAATCAAACTCTTGCGCCATTTCGTAGATGTCGCACAGTGGGGCAATGGTGCCTATTGTGCTGTAAACCGAGTCGACAACAATGACACCTGAGCCGTGGCGCTCTAACTGTTTGCGTAGGTGATTCATATTGTTATGCATAAACGGATGGGCAACTGCGCCGGCAGCCCGAATCCCTTCCCATAGCGACATGTGTGCAAGGAAATCAATATACACAGGTGTGCCCGGTGGGCAGATGGTTTGCAATAGCCCAATATTGGCCGCCCAGCCCGATTGAGAAAGCAAACAGCTCTCCATTCCAACATAGTTCGCAAGCTCAGTTTCGAACGCAGGTTTAGACTGCTCATCTTGTAAGAAAATGGCAGACATCACCACGTTGTCATCGTGCTCACAGATCGCCGCTTGATGGGCTTGTTGGATCTGTTTGTTGTGTGACAGCGCTAGGTAATCATTGCTCTGCATCACAACGGCACTGCGCTGGGGGCGTTTACCCAATACCAAATGCTTTTGGCTTTGGTTCTGGGTAATCAGGTCTTGAATATAGAAGTTCAAGCGTTCTTCGATAAAGGAAGGTAGTGGTTTGTTTTTTGTTTTATCACTCATAATAGTTCTCTTCAAATACAGGAAAACGCCAGCGCTGACGGCTGTATATTGACGATAAAAAGTGATGTGTCATTAGCCAAGTTGCATAAATTTGTGGGTGCTTGCAAACTCAGCATTTAAGGGTTTTGAGGCGAGTGGGTTTCCTTACGGTTCGGGGCTTTAACCGAATCAAAATAGGAATAATAGCCTTCTTTTTTATGACAAAAGGCTATTAAAATCCGACGATCGAAAGGCTTTTAAAAAAGCTGATTTTGAAAGGCTACGGGCTGTTAGCTGTGAATGTGGATAAGCTCAATTAAGGCATCCAATTGCTGCTTAGTTTCACCCTCTAACGAATACCCAATATTGAGGCGTAAGCAATTGCTGTAAAGGTCGAGAGTGCTGAACAGGTGTCCAAGCCTGATATCAATGTTCTGGTCGGCAACTGCCAGAGTAAAGGTTGATTGGTTCAAGTTTGGGATTTGCAGCCAAAGCACCATGCCACCTTGTGGGTTACTTATCTTCACATATTGAGGAAGGTGCTGAGCCAAATAACTTAGGTATTGCTGGCGCAAAGACAAGATCTGAGAGCATCTTCTCCTCACGTGCTTAGCGTATTGGCCAGATTCAATAAAGTCAGCAACCGCAAGTTGAGTAGGCAGGGCAATGCCATAGCTCGCAGCAGAGAACTGAGCCTTGTATTCGTTGATAAACCTGCCCGGCAAGCACCATCCCAAACGGTAACTCGGTGACAAACTTTTCGATACTGATCCACACCATAAGACATATCCGCCTTTGTCGTAGTATTTCGCGGGGAGTGGTGTGTGTGAGGAGTAGGACAGTTCAAGATACACATCATCTTCAATGATCGGCACTCGATATTGATTCGCAAATTCGGCAAGCTGCTGTTTTTGACTTGCCGACATATTGATCCCCTGAGGGTTCATATGAGAAGTACAAAAGATCGCGGCATCGACTCGCTTGTTCTTCAAATGCGCTTCCAGTTGTTGCAAGTCGACACCATCATCGAGCGATGGGATTTCTATGATCTGGCGTGACATCTTTCCGAGTAACTCCAGAATGCCATTGAAACAAGGAGAGCTAATCACAATGGTGTCGCCTTCTTTGGTACATGATTCAAGAGCGGCCTTAATCGCTGACATACAGCCAGCGGTGATCACCATTTCTTCAGGTGAAAAGTGCACATCGAGCTTGGCAAAGTGAGTGGATAATGCCTGTCGCAACATCGGCTCACCTTGTGTATCTGGGTAGTGGTTGAGCCTGCTGCCCATCCGTTTAATAGCGCGACGAAAACTTCGTTCCAATTCAACGATCGACTGCTTATCATTGGTGGTGCTCGAAACCCCTAAAGGTCCGTTGATTGAGTTGTGGGTCGAAGAGGTTTGCTTAACACTCGATATCTTACTCTCAAACTGTGCCCACTCAGGCGTTGAGTGAGACGACTTGTGAGGCGAGACAAAATACCCCGCTTGCGGTCGAGAATGTATCCAGCCTTGTGATTCCAGTTCTTGGTAGCAGCTCACCACGGTCGACATGCTGATGGCTTGTTGCTTGGCCAATTGACGTAGCGAAGGGATGCGTCCGCCTTCCGGTCTTTTGCCTGTTTCTATCTCATCGATAAACTGATTGGCTAGCTTTCTGTAGATACTCATTGTCACGACCGTTATTAACTGTACTTGTTTTTATTATAAAAATTGTATCTGTACTGGTTTTATTGTTCAAGGGATACTAATTCGAAACAAAGGAGGGGTCAGTATGAAAAGAAATGATTTGTTGTTAGCGGTATTCGTCATGGCGATTTGGGGATTCAACTTCTCGATGATCAAAATGGGTGTGACTAATGTTCATCCGTTGTTAGCAACCGCCGCGCGTTTCTCGCTAGCGGTGATTCCGGTGATATTTTTTGTAGCGAGACCTAGTGTCGCTTGGCGCTACTTAGTCAGTTATGGCTTTGTGTTCGGTGTGGGTATCTGGGGTATGGCTTCATGGTCGATCACCGCTGGTTTGTCGTCTGGGCTTTCATCGGTCTTGCTTTCAACCAACGTATTAATCGGCATGGCGGTTGGCGTGTGGGTATTCAAGGAAAGTGCTTCCGTTCGTAAGTTATTGGGTGCGATGCTAGCCATGTGTGCGTTGGCGGTATTGGTATCTGCAGCTACGGGTAATGTCACCGTTAATGGCGTGATCTTTATTATGATTGCGGCGTGCAGTTGGACCTTGATGGGCGTGATCGTTAAGGCATCGAAAACCACTCAAGCCTTTGCGTTCAATGTCTGGGGGATGTTGTTTGCTCCGGTGCCACTAGTGTTATTTGCCGTGATGCTACACGGTGAGCAAATAATCTGGCAGGGCATCGAACAATGGGATTGGAACACGACGATTGCAGTGCTGTTTCAAGCTTACCCAACCACACTATTTGGTTATTGGGTATGGAATAAGCTGCTAATCCAATACCCGTTAAGCACGACCGCGCCGTTAACCTTGTTAGTGCCTATCTTCGCATTGATCAGTGGTTACTTTATGTATGATGAGGTGCTGTCTGTGGCTCAGGTTGTTGCATCAATACTGTTTCTTGTCGGGATTGGTTTGACTGTGAAACCTGCGAATGTAACGAATACCAAAGCGACACAAACACTTGCTGAACAAAAATGATTGAAGAAAGCTGATATTGCATGAGCAGCTTTGAATGACAAATAAGACCTCGCACTTGTGAGGTCTTATTCTATGTCGAAGAAGTGAAGTTATTTAAATAACCAACTTACTAAGCAATCAACTAACCATACACGCAAGTAACTGGCTCTCAAGATCATCGTCTATTTCTAGACCGATCATTTCTATTCTGATTTCGATACACTCATCGAGTTCTGATTCCGTCAAGCCATCCTCTGTTAAGTTGTAACCGAAAACCTCAAAAGAACATAGGCTTTTATAAGTGAATTCGAATTAAATTCTGAAATGATACAAATCTTATATTTAATAACGCTTATTTAGTAACCTCTGTTGAGTCCCATATCAAATCAAGTGGCTGATTTTATTGGGTATCGGAGAAAAGTCTCAAAAATTATTATTTAGTTCGCTAAAGTTTTAAATTCTATTAATGGTTGTTTGTATGGAATATAACGCCATTTCGTTACTGTTGAGTAGATGGTTTTTAGCTATATATGTGAAATTTGAAGCGAGTTATCTTTCTGATTTGAAAGAATAATTAAATAGTTAAGATAAAAAAGTTGGCGAAAATCAGAAGCTTGGCATACACTTTCCTAGTAAATGACCTTATCTCATTGATTGAATAGGGTAAATGCTTTGGCGCTACTGGCGATGGTAGCAATGTTTAACATAGCTTTGAGGAAAGTTTTATGGCACTCACGAAGGCCGATTTGGCTGAGAACCTGTTTGAGACACTCGGATACAGCAAGCGGGATGCCAAGGAAACGGTGGAAGTGTTTTTCGAAGAAGTTCGTAAAGCGCTCGAAAATGGCGAACAGGTAAAACTGTCTGGTTTTGGTAATTTTGATCTTCGCGAGAAAAACGAGCGACCTGGTCGTAACCCGAAAACAGGTGAAGACATTCCAATTTCTGCTCGACGTGTTGTTACTTTTAGACCGGGACAAAAACTAAAGGCCCGTGTCGAAAATATTAAAATCGAGAAGTAGCCAAGCAATAGACCACGCCTAGCGTGGTCTTTTTGTATCTGCATAGAGTTTAAGCTAAACGCATTTCTTTAATTTTTAGTAACCTTTCTCAAACTCCATCTATTTACTGTCCGGTAAGAACTTGCTTTAGATGCGAAAACAGAGGCTAGGCCTCTGACTTTGAATCTTCACTCTAAAGGGCTTGTTGAACCTTACTTGCGATGTCTTCAGACACCCAAGGCTTCCATACCTGTGGTGAGCTTTCTAGAAAGTAATACATGGCTTCTTCGGCGTCGGCTTGGTTGTCTTCCATCCAGGCCAGCAACTCACTCATTTGTTTATTGGTAAAACCACGCTTTTCAAAGTATTGGTAGGCAAGAGGTTCGTTATTAGCAAAGGCTTCTGTGGTGATTGTGTGAACCGGTGCTGGTGGATACATGGTCACTTTAGGAGATTCACAATCAGGTTGTGTCGTACAGTTACGGAATTCCTCAATGTCAGTACCACTTCCGAAATCAACCTTCACCATTTCATACTTACCTAGCACAGGCGTAGGCGACCAGTAATATCCAAACCATGCTTTTTTGCGTTCGTAAGCTTTCGCTATCGTACCTGCTAAAGCGGCGCCTGAGCCGGGGTCAACCATTTCAAAATTGTGATCTTCTAACTTAAGCGCATCGAACAGGTGACCGGAGGTAATCTGACAAGTCCAACCCGCAGGGCAGCTATAAAACGCAAACTTCTCATCATCTTCTGGGTGTTCAAACAGCTTTGCGTTTTTAATCACACCTTCAATGGTTGTAAGCTCTGGGTACTGTTCAACAAGGTAGTTTGGTACCCAGAAACCTTCTTCACCGCCGTTGACCAAAGACTTGCCCGCGTAACGTAGACGCTTATCCGCAACACCCTTATCCAACGCTTCTTTGATGCCATTAGTCCAAAGCTCTGGCGCAACATCAGGTTGACCTTTTTCGATCATTGACGTGCCCGTAGGGACGCTATCACCGGGGGATTAAGTCCGCTTCACAGCCGTAGCCGTTATTCAAAATGAATTGGTCGACATGAGCAATAGGCTCGCCGAGTTCCAGTTCATGTCTGCAATGGTGATCTTTCCGCATTCGTCAGCACTAGCGTGTACAGAAAACGCAGCAAGTAGCGCGATGGAAAGCATGGATTTGTTATTCTGCATTGACGTAATTCCTTTTCTTGTCAGAAGCTTATTCGCTATAGAAACAGAAATGTTCGACGGAGAAAAGAGACTGAGATCTAAATTTAAACGATCTGATTATTTGGGATAGGAAGTGGAGAGGCTACTCAACAAGTACTAAAAAGGGCTGCGAGTGCAGCCCTTGTGATGTTTATTGGAATAGCCTATCTATGTGTTAAGCCGCTTTAATGTGCGTTGTAATGTACGGTTGCCATGCTTGTTGGTAAAGCTCTAAAGATTGGCGTCGTAGGCTATTGATTTGTGCCGCTTCGATATCGTTGATTGGGCGATGTTCTGCAATTGCGTGACGCTCAATGCCTTGGATAATTTCGTACAGCTCGTGCTCAGGACCACTTTTCACGTCAGCAATCGCTTTTAAGTGAAGTTGAACCTCTGCAATGATGTTGGTTTTAGGCAAACGAACCAACAAGTTAAGGTCACGGTAACCAGAGTCAGCCGGCGATTTAAACTTATTTTTCAGCTTAACAACGTCTGCTTCACGGCTTAGCGCTTCGTAAACTTCAACCAAGCTCTCTACATCGTTCGCGATGATAGTTGCACGGGCTAAGTCGGTAATTTTTGTCACATCACCATCAAGCTCAAGGGCGATTTTTTCTTCTGCGCGAGCTTGAGATTTAACGCCAGCAAAGAGCGCTTCAGAATTGGTGAGTAGGGCAGTACTTTTACAGATAGTTTCTAGTTCAGCTTGGCCTTGATGCGCTTTGCTGTACAAAATATCGAAGTCGGTGTAAGGCTGAGTCGGGCGTGAGTCGAAGGCCTTGATGCCGTAAAGGCCGCTCAAACTATGACGGAATACGTTTGAAGATACTTGGTTTTGCGCAGGAGTGCGCGTTTGATCTGTTGAACTTGTTGAAACAGGTGCTGCTGCGAATGCAGGCGCTCGGCTCAATACCAAAAGCATTAGGGCCGTCGTACGGAGAAATACACTCATTCAAACTCCAAAATACAAGGTTACAAAAAACGGGTAGTCAAAAGGGGTAACCAGTAACGCACAAGAGTAAAAACAGCTTAACTAATTTCACTACATATTAAATGAGGCTAGCTAAGACAGAAACCAATTCTAACGTTTAATATTGCTTTAAAATGTGAAGATATAGCCAAATAACCCAACCGTTAGTTCCGCAATTATCAGAACTTTGAACTTAGCCAGTTTCTGATTTTATCGAAATCAATTTAGTACTTTAAACCAAGCTAAGGTTGCTCTTACCTCTCTATACTGTACCCTTGCATTATGACTGTTTAACATGAACGAAAGATGAATAATCCTGAATTTTGGCACAATAAATGGGCAGCCAACCAAATTGGTTTCCACCTCGAAGATGTAAACCCACTTCTGATTAAATTTTGGGAAAAGACTGAGCCTAGCTACGAGAAGAGTGTGTTTGTTCCACTTTGTGGCAAAAGTGAAGATCTGATTTGGCTAGCTTCAAAGCATGAAGATGTTCAAGGTGTCGAGTTAAGCCAGATTGCGGTTCGCGCATTTTTTGCAGAGCACCTTTATACCCCGACTGTGACTCAAATTAGCGGTCAGCACGAGCTCTACCAATTCGATGAACTGAACATCTACACGGGCGATTACTTTTCAGCGCCAATCCAACCTGTCGATACCATTTATGATCGCGCGTCTTTAGTCGCATTGCCTGAAGAGATGCGAGTGCAGTATGTCGAGCGTTTGAAACAACTACTGAAACCGGGTGGTAAGATTCTTTTAGTAACACTGGATTACGACCAAAACGAAATGGCTGGGCCTCCGTTTAGCGTACCTAAGTTAGAGATTGCTCAATTGTTTGCAGGATACAAAATTACATTGTTGAATCAAGATATAGCGAACGATGAACATCCGAAGATTGCTAAGAAAGGCTTGTCTCGCTTCTGTGAAGAAGTGTATTTGATTGAGTCAGACGCTTAAGTTCAGTCTGCTTAGTTAAGCGAACAGATAACACCAACAAAAAGACGGGCTCGATAGCCCGTCTTTTTATGGTTCAGATTTGAACTCGTGATTGTTCAGAATTGAATAGCAGGTTAGTAAATCACTTTTACTTTTGACGCGCTCTCAATTGCATCTTCAATCGCTGTCTCAGTGCTGTTGCGACGAGTAAGCGCCACACCAAGACGACGGCGACCATCGATATCAGGCTTACCAAACAAGCGAACTTGCGTTTGTGGTGCGTCTAGCGCTTCTGCAAGGCCTTCAAAGCGGATATTCGTTGATGTGCCTTGACCAAGGATTACGGCAGAGGCACAAGGGCCATACTGAGTAATTGATTTGATCGGCATACCTGTAAATGCGCGTACGTGTAGTGCAAATTCCGATGAGTCTTGAGACATCAGAGTAACCAAGCCAGTATCATGTGGGCGAGGGGAGACTTCATTGAAGATCACGTGGTCGCCTTTAACGAACAGTTCAACACCAAAGATGCCGTGACCGCCTAATGCGTTAACCACTTGCTCTGCCGTGTATTGCGCCGCTTTAAGTGCGTTGTCAGACATGACCTGTGGCTGCCATGATTCGCGGTAATCACCGTCTTCTTGGCGGTGACCGATAGGCGCACAGAAGTGAACACCGTCGACTGCGCGAACGGTAAGTAGCGTAATTTCGTAATCGAAGTCGATGAAGCCTTCAACGATTACACGACCCGCGCCAGTACGACCGCCTTCTTGTGCGTAGTCCCAAGACTTCTGAATGTCTTCCTCTGTTTTGATAACGCTTTGGCCTTTACCTGAAGAGCTCATTACTGGCTTAACAACGCAAGGCATGCCCACGAATTCAACAGCGGCTGAGAAATCTTCAAAGGTGTCTGCAAAGCGGTAAGGAGAAGTGCTCAGCTTTAGCTCTTCTGCAGCTAGGCGACGGATACCTTCGCGGTTCATCGTTAGCTTAGTCGCATTTGCAGTGGGAACGACATTTAAACCTTGCGCTTCCAGCTCTACCAACTTGCTGGTGGCAATAGCTTCAATTTCAGGAACCACATAATCTGGTTTTTCAAGTTCAATGACTGCTTGCAGTGCATCGCCGTCTAACATGTCTAATACATGACTACGATGTGCAACTTGCATTGCTGGTGCGTCTGCATAACGATCACAAGCAATAACTTCCAAACCTAAACGTTGGCACTCGATAGCAACTTCTTTGCCGAGTTCACCTGAACCTAATAGAAGTACACGAGTAGCATTTTCACGAGTAGCGGTACCAAACATAGAAATTCCTTCCGATCTTTTAAACGATTGATTGAAAACGGGGTGATCATACTTATTTAAATGACAAAAGCAAACGTTTGCGCAAGTTGCTACGTTAATTACAAGTATAAAAAAAGCAGCCCCGTTAAATAGGGCTGCTTATTTAAATTATTGTTAACTAGATGTACTTAGATTGCTAAGTAAGTCACTGGAATGTCGGGATTAATCGCTTCTAATGTAGATTGCGTATCCGCTAGGTGACTGATGCTACCTTCGGCAATTTCAACCAACGCTGCACTTTCAATCTGTTCAAAATCGAAGCCAGCCAGTTTAAGTTGAATCAACGCCACTTGTAGAGGAGGTAAGCTCGGGTTGAACGCTGCGTTTTCAGCGTAAGCACCGGTGAAAATCTCACCCGACGTCAATTGCAGTGAAACACCACTTAGGTTTTTGGTGTAAGGAGCATGGCTGCGGTTTAGTGCTGCTAGCGCTTCTACAACAATAGGCGTTGTTTCTTCGGTCGTGTACTTATGATCAAGCTTAGTCATTAGGCCAGTCGTCACACCTAAATCAGCAGGGCCGAATGAGTCTGGTAGGTACTCTTGCAGAGACATTTCATCACGTTGTGGAAGCTGAACTTTAAGTTCTTTTGCTGTGGTCAGTTCGTTCATGAATTGACGACAGTGACCACAAGGACTGAAGTTTATGGTGATATCTGAGATACCTAGTTCGCCTTTCATCCAAGCGTGGCTGATTGCAGATTGCTCAGCGTGAACGGTTTGACCAAGTTGAGCACCAGCGATTTCAAGGTTTGCACCAAAATACAGAGTACCAGACAAACCACGCACGATAGCACCAACATAAAAGTCAGATAACGGAGCGTAAGAATACGCTGCGGCAAAAGGAAGTAGCGCAATACGTAGCTCGTCATCCGCTAGACCACTTGCTTGCAGTAGGCTAGCAAATTGTTCTGGAGACAATGTCGCGTCAAAGTTGTCTGCTAATACGATGTCACTCAAAAGCGCTTTCATTGATGATGGAGCACTTTCCAGCGCCAGGGTAATACGACTGTTCATGTTGAATCCTTAATTGACCTTAGGCTTTAAGTTTATGCATTGCTCAGGAATTTTCTGTGATAAAGATCACTATTGAATTGTTGTTGTTACATTGGTTTGCATAATTAGAGTGAGGTCACACTTGAAATCGATTACAAGAGCCATTTATACAGCTGATATCGCACTTAGTGCTCGTAAAAGACCGTGACTTGACTGCTATTGCTAAATAAATGCGAATAAAAAGCCCAAACAGACACTGTAATAAACAGCATTCTGGTTGGGCTGGATCGCGTAGTGATCGTTTAGGTTAAGAATAGAACCAAACCACGAGCGAAAATATACTCGGTGCGATGATTGAGGTAATGACGCCACAAAGCACAAGAGCCAAAGAACTGAATGCTGCATCTTCCTGATTCTTTTCCGCACAAGTCGCGGTGCCTAAAGCGTGAGACACGGTACCCATGGTTAAACCACGGGCGATCGGGCTCTTAATACCAATGAGATTGTAGATTGGATAAGCAAAAATTGCCCCAAACAGACCAACAATCAATACCAGTATTGCCGCAATCGCTGCTTCACCACCTAAATGGCTTGATACTTCCATCGCAATTGGCGTGGTGACTGATTTGCCTAACAAGCTCGCAATCAAAGTTAAGTCCGCTTTAAAAGCCACTGCGATTAATGCCGTTGTTGTCATCGACATCACACTGCCTAGCGTGCAAGCAAAGGTAATAATGCGCCAGTTGGCTCTGATTTGAGGTAGCTGTTCATAAAGCGGGTAAGCAAGGGCAACAACCGCAGGCTGAAGCATGTAGGTAATCCAGGTGTTGTCGGCATAGTAAGTCTCAAACGGTACTCTAAAGAACGTGAGTATCGGAATGATGATACCAATGCTGATAAGCAGGGGATTACAAAGCGGCGAGTTTACTTTTTGACTTACCCAGCGAGCAAACAGGAATACCACGATGGTGAGTAGAATCCACATGATCAGTTACCTCTCGATAGCAAGCGGTCTAAGAACCATGATAAGGACACCAACACCAGTAACGTGCCACCAACGGCGCTCGCCATAATTGGCAATGCGTTCGCGATGAGCATGTCGAAGTGATCCATCAACCCAACACTGATCGGAACAAACAGTAAGATCATTAGGCGGATAATCAAGCTTGCACCGGGTTGTACCCAGTGCGAAGGAACAATACCAATCACCATGGCGGCAAACAGAATCAACATGCCAAAAATACTGCCTGGGATTGAGGTATCCAAAAAGTACTGTAACGCGTTACCTGCTGTAAGTGCACCTATGATTAAGGTGAAGGAGATTAAGCAGTAAACCAGTTGGATCAATCTTTCTTTCAAAGTGTTACGTCTCTTGATAATGGAATTAGCTAGCTAACTTTTCTACGTACTGATAAACCGCCTTCAAGATAGCCATTTTCTTCTCGTCGCTTTCATGTTCGTGCGCGAGGTTTTCAAGGTTGAGCATGTACTCTTCTAAACGGCACTCATAAAACTCACGACAATGGTTCGCCCATTTCAATTGCTCAGCTTCGTCGAGCGTCCATGGGAAGTTACGCGCACGGTAACGGAACAGTAACGGTTTAATTCGTTCGTCACTGAAGGTGATATCCAAAGCCGCCAAGTTGTTCGGGTCAGTTTCGCGAATGATGTTCATCGCTGTTTTATCAGCAGGTGAAAAGAAACCGTCGTAAAGGTGTGTATCAACATCATCACTCTTTTCGTACTCGCGCTCTTGTGAATACAGGCCGATCAGTTTTTCGCGGATCTCTGGGTGTTCGCGCAGCAGTGCCAAGTTTTTCAGGCATTGTTGGCGATCGATACCGATGGTTTCAGCATTTTCAGCCGTTAGCGTTTTGGCTGGAGCAAGAATAGGGCACTTGTTTAGCTGAACCAATTTGATGGGTACGGGTAGTTCGTCTTCACCCAGTTCACTGCGTTTGGTATAGAGCCTTTCTCTGAGTTCATCAGCGTCCAGTTCTAACAGTGGGCTTGGATCTTTGGCTAAATCAACCACGATAACCGCATTTTGATTGGTTGGGTGCCAAGCCATAGGCACAATCCAGCTGGTGTAGTTGCAGTCACGGCCAAACATGCCTGAAACGTGCATTAATGGTGTCATGTTTACGATATCAACCAGATCATTCAGCTTACGCTTATGACGCATGTTGTAAAGGTAATCGAACATCTTAGGTTGCGCAGCTTTCAGCTTCTTCGCTAACTCGATGGTCGCAATAACATCGGCCATCGCATCGTGCGCGTTCTCATGTTCAATGCCGTTTGCCACAGATAGGTGTTCCAGTTTGAAGCTTGGATAACCTTCTTCGTTCTCTGGCCAAACAATGCCTTCAGGGCGCAGTGCGTGAACAGCGCGCATTACATCTAATAAATCCCAACGCGAGTTGCCGTTCTGCCAACTCCACGCATATGGGTCGATGAAGTTTCGGTAGCAGGTGTAACGCGTTACCTCGTCATCGAATCGAATACTGTTGTAGCCAAGGCTTGTGGTGTTAGGTTTCGCTAACTCAGCATGGATCTTAGCGATAAACTGTGGCTCAGGGAGACCTTGTGAAGCCGCTTTTTGTGGTGTGATACGGGTGATCAGTGCAGCTTCAGGCGCAGGGAGGTAATCAGCGGGAGGTTGGCAATAGATAACCAGAGGCTCTCCAATAACATTGAAATCTTGGTCGGTACGAACACCCGCAAACTGACTCGGACGGTCTTTTGCTGGGCTAACGCCCCATGTTTCGTAATCGAAAAAGAAGTAGGTTGGCTGATTATCTGAACTCATTGAATTTCCTGAACAGCAAGCGCGGAACGTTTACTGTGGCTGAAGGTTAGTTTTGTTCAGTATCTGATAGTATGCGGTACGCGTGCAACCCAGATCACAAATAAATTGCCGGAAAACGGTGCTTTACTATTCAATCGAGTCAGTGGGGAAGGTTTTGAAACCAATTGAGGCGGTTTCTTAGTTAATACAATCTGTCTATCGTCCGTTTAATCCGATGGAGGCGAGAGTATCAACTGGACTTTCTGCTTCATGGTTAACTCTCGGTTCTTCAAATCTTTGAATATGGCCTTCCATTCTTGAAAGGTGACCACTATCGGATTAAAACTGTTCACGGGTTTGGTGACGCCATAACGTACAGTTTCAACTTCAGGTTCGAATGTACCAAATAACTTATCCCAGATAATAAGAACGCCGGCGTAGTTCTTATCAATGTATTGCGGGTTTTTGCCGTGATGTACTCGATGATGCGAAGGGGTATTAAAGATGTATTCAAGTGGCCCCAAGCTTCGTATCCATTGTGTATGGACGAAGAACTGCAAACCTAGATTCAGAAGCACCACAAAGATGACCCATTTAGGGTCAAAACCTATGATGACTAACGGTACCCAGAACAGCCACATTCCCGCAATGGGGTACATTAAACTTTGACGGAAAGCCGTACTGAAGTTCATCTGTTCTGAGCTGTGGTGCGCGACGTGTGCTGCCCACATCCAGCGAACACGATGGCTTGCTCTATGGAACCAGTAATAGCAAAAGTCTTGCAACACCATCAACACAATGAAACTCAGCACGCCCATTTCAATGTCCATTAAACGCCAACCAAACATCAAGAGATACAACTGCACGACCAATAACCCGGTGATCAAATCGGAGAGTTGATGCATTCCTGCAAGCGTGAAGTTACACATCACTTCTGAAAGTTTATAGCTGGAATTATCTGGCAATCGACCTTGCTTCTGACCGATAAAATACTCAGCCAACATGCACACCACGAATAAGGGCGCTAATACCAGCAGTAGCCATTCTGGGTGATTGATTAATGCGTCGATATTCATGTTTTATCCTTGTTGAGACGCCATACGCGTTCTTAGTATCAAGTTTACTTAGACTTGCTCGCCTGAGATTCAATCAGCAGAATTTCGCTACCAGCGAGCAAAGTGATCTTCTGTTAGGCCAAGAACACCATCGAGTTGATGTGTCACTCCATTGTTGTCTTCAATCGAGCCAGAAAAATGACCAATGAACTGACGAAAGTTACTCTTTAACAGCCATAAATTGAGCTTTTCGTTGCGGTTATTTAAGGGCGTAAAGGTCAGGTTTATACGTCCATCTTGTGATGTTATCTGCCAAGGCAAGTTCGTGTCTTGGCGACTGAACGTAAACTGTACCGGGTTAAGCAAGTGTCTGGTTCCATTGACCCATAACACGTTTTCGCAGCCTCCGGTTTCATTCACGCCCGCCGCGAGGTTTAAGCCAATATCTGTGCCATGGGATTGCGTGTTGATACTTGCCCAGCGCCAACTGGTTTCACGTCTCATGTAACCCGCTGAAAAGTCATAACCAGCACGAGCTTGTTCGAGAACGAGTGATTCTCCTTTGATTTGGATTTCACCGCTGATGCGCAAAGCATTGTGCTTTTGGGTGTAAGTCCAACCTGAATAACCCGTTGGGCTGCACATCGCCATGGGCAAGCTGTCGGTTTCAGGCTCTAAAGAAATATCGGCCTTGATGAATTTCGTATTCAAGCGAACTCGCCATTGTCCGCCCTCGATATAGAAAGCAATGCTTTGATCTGCAATGCTTGTCTTTCCTTCAAATGGTGAAGGCGTTACATGCTTATCAAACCCTAATGGCCTCAACCAAGATGACTCTTCTAGATGGTTGTTTTCAATATCGTACAGATAACAAAATGCCGAGCCCAAGTAGCGAATATCCGCGATAGCGACACCAATAATGTGCGTGTCGGTGACGATGCTGACAAATTGAAATTGTTTGTAGTGGAAGTGCTTCTGCCAAAGATTTGCTTTTGCATCCATCGAGTTTCGGTAGTCAAAGCTCTCGATGTTCAGGTGTTTGGGGATGCCATCGAAATGTCCAATGATCGGCTGACCATTAGAATCAATCAAACTGTGTGGGGCTGGGTTCGTTTTTATCATTGCGATGGTTCACATTAATTTAACAACTAAAGCCATTGTGCGATGAGTAGCGTAGAATTGGGAGGTCATATTCGGACAAGAGCGCGTTACCAATCACGATTTTGTTAGTAGTGTTGTTGAAGCTGAGTAGTCATGTTTATGGGAATGGGCTCGATATAAGGAGAGACGATTGGAGATTATTGCGGAGTATAAGCCGACCGGACATCGGCATCAGTTGGGTACATTAGATATCGCGCTGCTGTTGAATACGTTAGAGCAACGAGGTATCGATATTGAAAGGCTACTCAATGATGTGGGTTTGCCGAACATGGATTGGCGAGACCCGAATGGAAAGCTGACTTACGCTGATAAACTTGCGTTATTTAGCGCGGCGAATCAGAGCTTTCCTCACGATGGCTTAGGGCTTTGGCTGGGGGAACACGCTAGCTTGAGCCACTTTGGTGTGTTGGGTTATGCGCTATCAACCAGTCAAAATGTCGGGGAGGCCATCAAGTCGGGCTTCAAGTATTTGCGCCTGAACGGTCCTATTTTCTCGGTTAAATTGTTTCTAGATTCCGAGCAAGCAGTGATTCAGATTGAGAACACATTGGAAGTGGGTGATCTGCTTCCTTTCTGCAGTGAATATTTCTTGAATTCAATCGTCTCTTTATTCAAAGAGCTGACTGGTCATGAGTTGGATATTCATATTTTGGCTTTGCCTTATACACGCACTAATTACGCCAAGCTCTATGACGATCGTTTCCAGTGCCCTGTAGTTTTTGAGCAGAGCCATTGTGAACTGCGTTTTGATGTATCGGTTTTGTCGCAAACCTTATTGACTCATGATGCAGCGACACTGAAGCGCTATCTTGCGTCTTGCCAGTCGATAATGGAAACGTTGGACTCTGAGCATCTGCTGACTAACCAGATCAAAACGATCTTTTATCAAACCGCAGGCAGTTTCCCGAATATTGAACAACTCGCGGATGAGTTTGGTTGTAGCTCTCGTACACTCAGGCGAGAGCTAGTAACCCATGAATCCAGTTACCAAATATTGCTTACCGAAGTTCGAGTGGAACTGGCCAAAGAGCTGTTACTCGGTACAACCATGAGCATTGATGACATCGGTGAAAGGCTCGGTTATAGCGACCCTGCAAACTTCAGAAGGGCGTTTAAAGGTTGGCTCAATAAGACGCCCGCTCAGTTTCGTGATGGTTTAAGTTAAGGCGTTACTTGCTAAAGAACTGCTCCCTGAAATCGGTGACTTGCTGTTGATAATAACTGTCCCAATCTTGTTGAGTCCAAGTGGCATAACTTGATGAGCGCTGAGAGTCTAAGGTCGCTTTGAGCTGATCCAGTTGCTCGTGATAACTCATCACGGTTTGTTGCTGTTGTGCGACTTGTTGTTCTCGCGCGGCAATGTTGCTGGCCTGCGCTTCATCTAAGTAGGCATCTTGAAGGTCGGCTTTGACTGATGCTACTTCAGCAGGGCTATAGCTGCTGGGTATCAAAGATACTGCCAGTTCATATTTTTGAAGCTGTGTTTCGGCGTTTAACGTGCCCGTATTGTTTTGCCATTCACTAAGCAAATCTTGATAGTTGGCCAAAAACTGGCTCGCTTCGTTCTTTTCAAGGGTGTTAGCGTCATGCGTAAAATCCAGATGAGCAAGCTGGTCAGCGAATAGCTGGTGGGCCAACTCTCCCCATACTTGTTGATCTTGGGACATCCACGCGATTGTAGTTATGCGCTTTAGCGGCATACTCTGAGCTCACTACCACATAATCGAGATACTCAACGTTCTCGCCACCCGACATAGGCTCTCCCGCAAAGTTGTTGATGCGTGGGTCAAAGGTAGAAGCGGTGTAACCTGAGTATGTTGGTTCATCAGCCTGCAGGTTAGCAAACATCTGTTGGTAGTCGCCTGGGAACTTCAACTTGTTCACGTTGAAGTCACCGCTGTAAACCACAGTTTCTGATGCCGGGATATTCAGAGACTGCGCCAGTGCACGCATCTGCTTGAATTGACGTTGTCGGTAATCACGAGCGGTGTCCGTATCGAATGATGCCGTGTGGGTACCGAAAACATGGTAAGCCTGACCATTCTTGATAACTTCCGCGTAGTTAACACCTTTATCAGCAAAGCAATCTGTGCTCGTGCAATCAGGGAAAACATACTGCGCTTCATTAACGATAGGATAGCGGCTGACAATGATCACACCACCGTCGTATATGTTAATCCCATCTTTATCGAGCATTTTAGTTTGATAAGGATACTCTTTCGCAAGCTCACGCAAGAACTCATCTCTGCCGTTAGCAAACACCTCTTGAAGCGCCAACACGTCATAGCCCTTTACATATTGAGGGAGTAGGTCATAGCGGTCACCAATATGTGAAGCGATGGCAGGCAGCGCCCAGATGTTGTAAGTCATGACCTTGAGTGTATTGGCATCCGGCTCTGGTTGCTCATCCACTTTTGGTGGGGTGATGGTGTAATAAATATCATCATAGCGCGCTGTAGAATCGGCTTTGAGGGCTAGCTCTGCATTGACCCCGAACGCATCGGTTGTGCTGCGATGAATATTACGATCGTCATGCAATGTTAGGTTGACGTCTGCGGCACTCAAACCATGTTGCAGTGTCGAGTTATACCAATGTCCCTTCATGGTTTGGTTGAGCGTGACACTTTCGCCCACAGCGTTTGATACCACAGTGTCAAACTCATAGGTCTTCCCAGATTTCACACCAGTCCAGCGGTTGAAACTTATCAGCTTCTTCGTCTCCCAAGGACCAATCTGTTCAACATGCTGTTGCCACTCATCACCGAGTTGAAGCAGGTCGGTACCAGTGTGGTTGGCTTGAATGGTCATCACTTGATTGGTGTTATTGGTGAGATACACGTCAGTGTCTGCTATGGCAGAGGTCGAAGCGATTGATGTGGATGCCACAAGTGCAGCTAACCAAGTCCATTGAGTTTTCATCGTTTACGTTATCCTTATTGATTGATGTCTAGAATAACGTAGTCAAGAGTTATGACATTGGATTTATAACTCTATGGCATTTATTCAAATATGAGATATATGCCAAGGTTTTATAAAATTGATTAACCATTGAAAATTAACATATTGTCTTGTTGGAATGATAAATGGTACGCGCGCGAATAATAGAGTCAGATAATGGTTTTGAGTCGGTGGAGCAGCCAATGTTGGCATGCTTAAATCAAAACTGTATGTTCGGGGAGAGTAGAGATTGTGAGCAACTAGAAGGGATTGTGGCGATAGCTTAGATCTATCAGCACAAATTTTGCGATTGTTCTGTAATTTACTCTTGTTCAGTAAACAGAAACCTTAAAAACAGGTATGATAGTGCCGTTTTTAATCCTGAACTGGGAAAGTCATGGCAAAGTTAACACTCCAAGAGCAGATGCTTAAAGCTGGCTTGGTAAATGAGAAAAAATTAAAGAAGGCGAAGAAAGGCTCTAAAAAGTCTCGCGTTCAGTCTCGTGAAGCAAAAGCGGCAGCTGAAGAAACTAAACTGGCGCAGCAAGCGAAAGACAAAGAGCTAAACCAACAGTTGAAAGAACAACAGTTGAGCAAAGAAATTAAAGCTCAAGTGAAGCAACTGATTGAGATGAACAAGATCGAACAGAAGAACGGTGAGATCAAATACAACTTCACCGACGGTACGCTAGTTAAATATCTTTACGTAGAAGAGCTGACTCAAAAGCAACTAAGTAAAGGCATTCTAAGTATTGCTCGTCAAGGCGAGAGCTATGTTGTTATTCCAACAGCAGTAGCGAACAAGATTGCTATGCGCGACGAAGAATCTATCGTTGATACGCAGGCAGGTAGCACAGACGAAGTAGACGAAGATGACCCGTACAAAGACTTCGTGATCCCAGATGATCTAATGTGGTAATCCGTTTTACCTAGCTCCATTTTAATGGTTAGCTAAGTTTACAGGATCTAAGAATGCAGCGAACAATCACTCGATTGGCGCTGCATTTTTTTTGGCGCGAAATGACTTCAACAAATCTTGAATAAAGCTTAGTGTTCTGACATGCCGTAAACAAGGCTATCATTGGCACTTGCATGATCGATAAAATCGGTATTAGCGCGCTGTTCGTGTTGGTCATAGCCATCGAAGTAACAGTCGCCAATTTCATTGCGCGGGCAAACGTGAATGTGGTCTTTGATGACCAGTTCGGTAGAGCAGCATGGGCAGTGTTTTACATGTCCAGTGAGTACCGTAGATCGATTTGGTTTCATACATCCTCCTGATAGGCACTGTAATCTGATTGCCTATTTGCACCCTAAGTTACGCAAATTAGTGTGTCGTTATGATTTCATTTTTAAGTCAATGAAAAACGATTCGTAGAGTGAATGTTTAGGTATTAATGTAAATGTAAGAGCAAGAAAAAATAAAAGAACTAGGACGAGTAGGCTTGAAAGTAGATCGGCCATATAGTCGACTTTCACTGGTATCACATTCAGCCGAAGAGGTTGAAGTAGAGCTCGCTACGACGAATATGTTGGCCAGATGAAACCAACAAGCCCTAGTGAGCTGTGCATCATTTTATCGACTTAAGCTTTCAAAGTAATGCTGAACAAATTTAACGAACACTTGGTGTTTCTTTGCCGGATAAATAACTTGCGGATAGAACAGATAAATACTGTTGCCTTGTTGCAGACATTCATCAGGCAGCACTCGCTCTAATTCTCCCAGTTCGACCTCTTTCGCAACGTAGTAACTTGCAATACGGATGATGCCACTACCTGCCATGGCTTGTTGCTTAAGCAGGTGGTTGTCATTACTTGAAAGCCAGCCGGACACATCAATATTTACCGATTTTAAAGGCCACTCGGTTTGGTGCAGAGTTGCTAAGCATTGATGATCACTTAAGTCACTCACATTGGTAGGGCGACCAAATTGGTTAAGATAACCGGGAGTCGCGACTAAATCATGTTGATAGCTAATCAAGTGTTTCGCCACCATGTTGTCAGGTGGCGTATTGGTGGCACGAAACGCGATATCGATATCATCTTGATTGAGATTAAAGTTGGTGTAGCTACTGTTTATCTCGAAACGAATCTCAGGGTATTGCTGCCTAAACTGTTGGCAGATATCGAATAGATATACCTCAGTAAACATCTTTGGCGCAGTGAGGCGTAATAGGCCTTTGACGATGTCGTGTTGCTCAGAAACACTGCGTTCAAGCTGTAAGACTTGCGAGCGAATCGTTAAGCCTTGTTGTAACGCGCGTTCGCCTTCTTGGGTTAAACGAACACTGCGAGTGGTTCTGACCAAAAGCGGGCACTGTAAATCGTTCTCTAAACGTTTGATCTGTTCAGAAAGGTAGCTCTTAGAGATACCGAGCTTTTCGGCTGCCTTGGTAAAGTTGAGTTGCTGAGCAAGTTCTACAAACAGGATCAGTCGTTCTATTCTTTTGTGTTCGTTCATTCGCGCGTTCCTACCAATCTATTGTTCGTCATATCAAACAATCATTTCGTAACTAGCATATTCTGTTTTTTAAAAAGAACAATATGATAGAGGCATATTTCTGGTCAGCAAATCTTCTAAGCGAGAATCGATATGACGAACAGCACTGAATCTACAAACAAAACGAATGACAAAAAACGTATCCCATTATCAAATTATCTACCGAATGTTGGGCAAATTGCCTATGGCTGCATGGGGTTAGGTGGTGGATGGAATGATAATCCAGTGACGAGTGCGGATGTTGCTCAAACACGAAGCGTAATCGGCACCGCACTAGAATCGGGCATTAACTTATTCGACCATGCGGATATCTATACCTTCAGCAAAGCTGAGCAAGCCTTTGGTCAAGCATTACAACAAGCGCCTGATCTGCGTGAACAGATGTTCATTCAATCTAAGTGTGGGATTCGTTTTGAAGGCGAGGGCAATGTTGGTCGTTATGATTTCTCGGCTGATTGGGTAGGCCAATCGGTAGACGGTATTCTCAATCGATTGAATACTGAAAAGCTTGATGTGCTGTTATTGCACCGCCCTGATCCTTTGATGGAACTCGATGAGCTAGCAAGAACGTTAGAGAACTTAAAAGCGCAAGGTAAGGTCGATTATTTTGGTGTGTCGAACATGAACAGCCATCAAATTCAGTACCTGCAATCTGCGCTTGGGCAACCCATCGTCGCGAATCAAGTTGAGATGAGCTTAGCCAAATTGGATTGGTTGAATGATGGGGTGATGATTAACTCGCAAGGGCACCATCAATCAGACTTCGCCGCAGGCACTCTTGAACATTGCCAATTGAATAACATCCAACTGCAAGCTTGGGGCTGTTTGGCACAAGGCCGATTTGCTGAGCAAGGTTTGTATTCAGAACATGAAAACGTGAAAAAGACAGCGCACTACGTGGCTCAGTTAGCGAACCAATATGGCGTAGAAAGTGAAGCGATTGTGTTGGCATTTTTGCTTCGTCACCCTGCTCGTATCCAACCTGTAATTGGCACCACAAATCTAGAGCGAATCAAAGCTTCGGCAGTCGCGACTCAGATAAACCTGTCTCGTGAAGAGTGGTACAACCTATACGTGTACTCACGTGGTCAAGCACTGCCATAAGGAATGAATATGTTGAATCAAAAGATCGCGCAACAACTGGTGTCTAACGCTCTAGACATTGCTGAGCGTAATCAACAAGCAATCGCGGTGAGCGTGTGTGATACGCACGGTGAGTTACTGGCGTTTATTCGCATGGATAATGTGAGTGTTCAAGCCGGATTGTTAGCACAGAACAAAGCTTATACATCTGCAAGAGATAGACAGCCAAGCGGTAACTTAGGTGCTTGGGCGAGAGAAACTGGTAAAGACTTAAGTTACTGGACTGACCCAAAGATCACTGGCTTTAAAGGCGGTGTTCCCATTGAATTAAATGGGCAGGTGATTGGCGCTATTGGTGTCAGCGGATTAAGTGAAGACGACGATGAAGCACTTGCCGAAAAAGTCATTCAACTTGTGTTCTAAGCTGTTGCTCGTGAAGTAATGGAAGTTAGAAGTAACAGATAATAAAAAACCGATGCATGTGCATCGGTTTTTTTGTTTAACGAGACTCAAGTGCTTGAATCAATCGAACCCATTAAGCGTTCGCTTGTTCCAGATCTTGTTGCTTGTCTTTCTTGCCTAATAGGCGGCTTGTGATCGTACCGGCTGTCATAGCACCAGATACGTTAAGCGCCGTACGTGCCATATCGATAAGTGGCTCGATAGAGATAAGCAGTGCTGCAATCGTTACAGGAAGGCCCATAGCAGGAAGTACGATAAGCGCCGCGAACGTTGCACCGCCACCTACGCCAGCAATACCGAATGAGCTCACTGTGATAATAGCAATCAGAGACAGAATGAAGTTGATGTCCATTGGGTCGATGCCAACTGTAGGCGCAACCATGACTGCTAGCATTGCAGGGTAGATACCCGCACAACCGTTTTGACCAATCGTCGCACCGAAAGAGGCAGACAGGTTAGCAATCGCTGGTGGCACGTTTAGCTTAGTGATTTGAGCTTCAACGTTCAGTGGAATTGTTGCTGCAGAACTACGAGACGTGAAAGCGAACGTCAGTACAGGCCAGATCTTTTGGAAGTACTCTTTCGGGTTTACACCAACAAAAGAAACCAACACACCGTGTACGACGAACATCAGTAGAATCGCAACGTAAGATGCAACGATGAAACCCAGTAGGCTGAGGATGTCAGAAGCACTTGATGTTGCAACTACCTTCGCCATTAACGCTGCGATGCCGTATGGCGTTAGTGCCATGATCATCTTAACTAAGCGCATAACGATAGATTGTGACGCTTCAACGAAAGTACGGATTGGAGATTCTAGTTCTTCTTTCTCTGCCATCACTTTACGAGCAGCGATGCCCGTTAGCACACCAAAGATAACAACCGCGATGATAGACGTAGAGCGAGCCCCCGTTAGGTCTGCAAATGGGTTAGTCGGAATAAAGCTGATCAGCATTTGTGGAATTGTTAGGTCTGAAACGCTACCGATGCGGCTTTCAAGTGTTGCGATACGTGCTGTTTCGCGAGCGCCTTCTGTTAAACCTTCAGCAGACAGGCCGAATGCTTGCGTTACAACAATACCAACAATCGCAGAAATCGCGGTTGTTGCTAACAGTACAGAAATGGTGATACCAGAAATCTTGCCCAGTGAGCCGCCTTTTTCAAGCTTCACTACTGCTGCAATCATTGAAACCAATACTAATGGCATGATCACCATTTTCAGTAGGCCAACATAACCACGGCCAACAATATTTACCCAGTCTAGTGTTTCGTTGATGACCGGATTGCCTTCACCAAATAACAGCTGTAGACCAAGACCAAATGCGCTACCAAATACTAAACCGAGTAAAACGAGGCGAGAAAGTGTGTTTTCTTTTTTCTGCTGTCCGTAGAGAAAAAAGAGGATACCAGTGAATACCGCTAAGGCAGCGATAGCTGAAAATGACATTTGTTTTCCTTATGAATCTCTTTAAATCGATAGGGCGCTTAGATATATGGGCGCAAATACTGTTAGCTACAGTAGCGACCTGTAACAAAACGTAAAATAAGGAAAAGTAATTTATTAGAACGATTAGTAATATCCACTCAATAGGATGGGTGGATATTCAACATTGTGATGAATAGGTGAGCTTTTTAGCGATATTTTGCCAATAAATTGAGCATGTCACTTGACGAGTAAATTTCGATATTTTGGAAATTATTTTCGAATAACCGGAACAACATTGCTTTGGCTACGTCTTCCGACTGAATAGGGCGTAGGTTTTTGAACTTACCAAGCATAAATGGAGACAGCAGAGGAAAGACACTTTGCAGGAGTTTTTCATCAGCTCTAGGTTCATCACGCTCACCCACCAGAGGCCCAGGGCGTGCGATGAAAAGCTGCTTGAAGCCAATACGTTTTAAATTTTGTTCCATTTGTCCTTTACAGCGAAGGTAGTGCGAATAGGAATCTGGTGAAGCGCCATAGCTAGAAACGACCGCTACGCGTTGAACCCCAAGAAACTTCATCGACTGTGCGACTTGGCTAACCAGTTCCACATCGATTTTGCGAAGCGCTTCTTTTGATCCTGCCTTTTTCTTAGTCGTACCTAAGCAGATAACGCCAAGATTAGGCGTCGCATTCGTGTCATCCCAACTGGTAACTTGCAGGTCGCTGTGAATGAGTGTGTGGAGCTTGTTGGAATCAAACTGTGAATCTAACGCTCGGCGAGATAGGGCATAGATATGATCAACGGCGGGTTCATCGATGAGCAACTTCATCACATGATGACCAATTAACCCGGTTGCACCAGCCACCACGACCGATGTTTTGTCTCCAGAAATGCTCATTTTAATCCCTTCTTCACTCCACAAGTGCTTGTTTAATATAAACAGTGTTTGAATTTTAAGCGAATAAAAGTTTGTTAAACGAGTGGTCAGTAGTATGTGGGGAGTCGCCTGTTTATGGAAAAAGAGATGATTTAGTTTGGCTCGACGCATAAGTACGGTCTGAAGCATAAGTACGATATGAAACATAATGGCGGTGGGAAAGATAAATGCGGTTTGAAACTTAAGTTAGGCGTTAAACATAACAAAGCCCGCTGGGCGACGGGCTTTGTTACTTTTCTTGCTTCTTACTAGGTAAAGGACAGTGGGATTTTCCTTACCTTTTTGCTAGCTTTCTTACTTGATTTATTTGGTTTTCTTTTACTTGAATTTGGAATCATTACACCTCCTAAATCGTTGTTCTGTTTTGTCTTTCAATCGATTGTCTTTCTTCGTGTAGCGTCAGTGTTGTGGGCATTCACTGTATGGGTACTTATCAATGGAGAGATTAATAAGTAATTTAGATAAGGCATAAACGATGCCAAAATGTAAGTTATTGATAAATCTATTATCAGTATTATTTGTGTTTTAGGGTTCGTCAATTTGACTGTCAATCTGAGAAAAAACCAGTGTGATCTGTTTAAATTAAGAACACTCTCTGCGGTTTCTGCCACATAGCCATAGATACAGCCTTGCTTAACACGTAAACTGAGTCGTAATTCACATAGACCAAGGACGTGCTATGAACCTCAAGCTTGATACTCTTGCTCCCACTCAGATTTATCACCTGATGACACAAACCGTTGTTCCTCGCCCGATTGCGTGGGCATTGACGGAATCTTCTGACCAAGAGTACAACCTCGCGCCTTTCTCTTATTTCACGCCTGTTTCTAGTAATCCGCCGTTACTGATGTTATCGGTTGGGAAGAAGCCGTCCGGCGAAATCAAAGATACCGCTCGTAATGCCCTAGAAACGGGTAAGCTAGTGATTCACATTGCTTCTTCAAGTTCTGCCGAAACCATGACGGCGACAGCAGCTACCCTTGAACATGGTGATTCGGAAGTCACCGCGAATAACATTGATCTGGTTGAATTTGAAGGCTTCTCTTTACCGAGATTGAAAGAGTGCGCGGTCGCTTTTGGATGCACCTTGTACGAAGTAAAAGAGGTTGGAGAAGTGCCACAAAGCCTTATCTTTGCTCAAGTCGAAACCGTGTACATTTCCGAAGACGCGATCGACAAAGACAGTGAGCGTCTTAAGATCGACGCGTTAGCACTTGATCCTTTATCTCGATTGGGTGGCGGTGAATACGCCACGCTTTCCAATGTGTTTTCTGTCGCACGCCCTAAGTAGCAATACCTAAGTAGCAGCCCTATATCAACGTACCCAGAATAAGCGTTTTTAAAAACTATGTTAGATACCCAATACTCGCAGTACATCCAACACCGAATTGACCAAAAAACCAAGCCACTTGGCGCACTTGGCTTACTAGAAAAAGTCGCACATCAACTGGCTTTGATTCAGAGCCAAGGCAAAGAAGCTGCGGTTGAACACATCGAATTGAATAAGCCAAGTATCATCATTTTTGCTGGCGACCATGGCATTGCTGACGAAGGCGTGACTATTGCTCCAAGCGCGGTAACACAACAGATGGTGTTGAACTTCTTAAGCGATGGCGCGGCGATCAATTGCTTCTGTGCGGTGAATAATATCGATATCACGGTAGTCGACACGGGGATATTGTTGCCTGTGGAATCAGACAGTGACATGTTGATCTCTCAGCGTTTGGGTACGCGAACCAATAACTTTGCCAATGAAGCGGCAATGAGTTTAGAAACGGTTGAACGTGGGATTGAACTGGGTACAGATCTTGTATCTAAAACCATTTCGAATGGCACCAATATCATCATGTTTGGTGAAATGGGTATCGGAAATACCAGCAGCGCATCAGCGATCTTAAGTGCATTAGCGAATCGTGCTGCAGCGGAGTGTGTTGGCCTAGGCACTGGCATCAACAATGAACAGCTTGCACGTAAAGTGGCTGTGGTTGAGCAAGGTGTTGCACGCTGCACAGGACTCGATCCTAAATCGATTTTAGCTCAAGTCGGTGGTTACGAAATAGTGCAAATGGTCGGTGCTTTCCTTGGCGCTTATCAAAACAGAACTCCTGTACTGGTCGATGGTTTTATCGTGTCAGTCGCTGCGTATGTTGCGACCTTAATTGAACCGAATTGCCGAGACTATATGATCTTTGCACATCGCTCTGAAGAGTCAGGACACAAAATTCTATTAGAACTTCTAGACGCTGAGCCGTTGCTTGATCTTGGCTTGAGACTAGGCGAGGGCACGGGCGCTGCACTAGCCATGCCAATCATCCGAGCGGCCGCTGAGTTCTATAACAACATGGCGAGCTTCGAGAGCGCCGGAGTCACAGTTTAATGAGTGATACGCCGAACAGATCTTTGAAAGATCGCGCTGCTTATCAGTGGGAGCTGTTTTCGTTGGCTATGGGCTTCTTTTCTCGTTTGCCAATGCCAAAGAATACGCCCTATTCAGAAGAGCGTATGAACCGTTCTGGTCGTTACTTCTCAACAGTCGGCTTGTTGCTTGGCGCCTTGTGCGGCGGTTTGTTCCTGTTGCTTGATACTGTGTTACCAAGCTCGATTGCCATCTTTTTGATGATGAGTTTTAGTTTGATGCTGACCGGTGCTTTCCATGAAGACGGCTTAACTGACATGGCGGATGGTATTGGTGGCGGCATGACACTTGAACGCCGCTTGACCATCATGAAAGATAGCCGAATTGGTACATACGGCGCGTCTGCGCTGATCATGGCGTTGCTTGGAAAGTGGGTTCTGCTCAATGAACTTAGCAGCATGACTGGATTGTTTATGGTCATCGTGACGAGCTACACCTTTAGCCGAGCGATTGCGGCATCCCTTATTTACGACATGCCTTACGTCAGCGATTTAGACACGAGCAAGAGTAAGCCTCTAGCCAATAAACAAACCAAGGGCGAACTTGTCTTCCTTATGTTGGTTGGCCTGTTACCAAGCTTGTGGTTTGGATTGGCGTGTACGTGTGTTTTAGTTGTGATTGCTTACGTGTTTAGAGTGGGCTTCAAAAAGTGGTTAATTGCAAGAATTGGTGGCTTTACTGGTGACTGTTTGGGCGCGGCTCAACAGTTGATGGAGTTGCTGACTTACCTTGTATTCATTACTGCATTTTACAATGACTTTCTATAACGGCTTCCTATGACCAACACCAATCAAACTAATCAAGCAAGTCAGCGAAACAGCCATTTGGTATTGGGTGGAGCTCGTTCTGGCAAGTCGAGTTTTGCAGAGCAACAAGCATTATGTGCGCTTGAAGCATGTTCAAATGGACGCCTCAATTATATTGCGACAGCGACATATCTTGATGATGAAATGCGAGAACGAATCGCGCACCATCAACAACGTCGTGGCGAGCAGTGGATTGAGCATGAAGTACCCGTCGAATTAGCCGAAAAACTGCAGTCTTTTGAGAAAGAAGATGTGGTATTGATTGATTGCCTAACCTTGTGGTTGAACAACATCATCTTTGAACTGGGTGATGACGCAACTAATGAACAGGTTGAAGCCGTGGTTGAAGTATTGGTCAAAAGCGTCGAGCAAAGTCCGGCGCAAATTATCATGGTCTCTAACGAAGTCGGTTTAGGTGTGGTGCCGCTGGGTAAAGTGTCTCGCTTGTTTGTGGACAATGCAGGACGAATGAACCAAGCGCTAGCTCGCGTCGTTGAGCGCGTCACGCTGGTTGCTGCCGGATTGCCGCTGCACTTAAAACCATCTAATCACTTGCTTGATATTCAAGGCTAGGTCGCACACATGGTCAATGGAACAACCAAAAACATCTATTTGTTAAGACATGGCAAAGTCGAAGGAAAAGCTGCGCTCAATGGTTTATCTGATGTGCTGGTCAACTCTGATCTTCAAGAACAGATATGTGAGGCACTAACTACACAAGACATTACCTTTGATAGCGTGGTTAGCTCTCCACTAAGACGATGTGGTGATCTCGCGAGCTTGTTTGCAGAGCGTATGTCTGTGCCTTTATCAGTTGCATCGGGTTTTCAGGAAATGAACTTCGGTGAAGTAGATGGTGTCCCATTTGATGAACTTGAAGACAAGTGGGGAATGTTAGAAACCTTTTGGAAAGACCCTGCTAATCATCAATTAACTGGCGCAGAAAGTTTACAGAGCTTCCACGACAGAGTAACTCAAGCTTGGTCGCAACTTTTGAATGATTCAAGTGACAACATATTGTTGGTTACTCATGGTGGTGTGATTCGCATACTGCTAGCGCACTGCCTTAATATTGATTGGAAAAACCCGAGTTTGTACTCGAAGTTATCGATAGAAAACGCATCGATAACGCATATTCAAATCACTCAGTTTGCGCAGAGCTTTATCAGCGTTAAATCGATAGGGATACCTGTTCTCTGAGTGTTCAAAAAACACAGTTTAAGAATTAACAATCTTTTAGATCTGTAAATAGAAACAGAAATATAAATAGAAGTATAAAGCGGCGTTCACAGCCGCTATACCTGATTGGTATTACTACCTACGTGAAAGGAATTTAGTCATGACAACACCAAGTTGGGATCTAAGCATTGCTTATCGCGATCTTGATGATGCAAAAATCGAACAGGACATTGAACTCATTCAGCAGTGCATTGAGCTGTTGAACCTACACGTTGAAAAGCGTCATATCATTCTAGCGATGCAAAACGCGATTCAGACTTCAGAAGCGGCAGGCACATTACTGAGTACAATCAACACCTTCGCTAATTGCCACGCATCGGTCGACGCGACACACACAGAAGCGAAAGTATTGCTTGGTCGTGTAGCGAAGCTGAACTCTGAAATGTCTCAAGCGTTCAGCCCTTACGAAGATACGCTAATTCACGCAGAACCAGAATTTATTGATGCAGTATTAGAGCATGATAGTGCGGACGTAGCAGGGCATCGCTTTGCGATTGAAAGCTCTCGTAAGTTATCAAGCAGCCGACTCAGTGTTGCTGAAGAGCAGTTATTGGCAGCGATGAAGGTTGATGGTCGTGACGGATGGGGTCGTTTATACGATAACCTAACCGGATCTTTAAAACTGTCGCTAAAGCTGGACGGTGAAGAGGAAGCCCTAGGCTTTTCACAAGCCGCGAGCCTGTTGTACGGCAGCGAATTCGACAAGCAAGAACCAGCATGGCGCGCGGTTCAAGGTGCGATGAAAACGCACCAAGAGTCTTTTGCTTCGATTCTAAATGCATTGGCGGGTTGGCGACTGACTGAAAACAAAAAGCGTTCGAAGATTAGCGATGTGCATTTCCTAGATCCAAGCCTACACGGCAGCCGCATTGTGCCAGAAACGCTAGACACCATGATGTCGGTAGCGAAAGCTAATCGAGCTGTTGGTCAGAAAGCAGGTTTGTTAATGGCAAGAGTTCACGGGCTAGATGAAATGAAGCCTTGGAATCACTTAGCTGCGATGCCGCCGCTGGGTGACGCTGAATCTAAGGTTTACCCATTTGATGAGGCGATCGACGTGATCAAAACTGCGTTCGCTGAAGTAAATCCAGAGATGGCTGATATTGTCGCTTTGATGGTTGATAATGGTTGGATTGATGCCGCACCAGCAGCCAACAAACGTTTAGGCGCTTACTGCACCAAGTTTGCTGCTACACGCACTCCGCTTGTGTTCATGACATGGAGCGGTAGCCGCTCAGATTTAATGACATTGGCACACGAGTTAGGCCACGCGTTCCACAACTGGGTGATGAAAGACATGCCGTTGTGTCAAACACGCTACCCAATGACGCTGGCAGAAACCGCTTCGATCTTTGCTGAAAATATCGTTCGAGACCATTTGTTAAAACAAGCACAAACACGTAATGAGAAACTTGAAATGCTGTGGGAAGAGCTTTCTTCTTCTTTGGCATTAATGGTGAACATTCCCGTTCGTTTTGAGTTTGAAAAAGCCTTCTACGAGCAGCGTGAAAAAGGCGAGCTAACGGCTCAGCAGCTGTGTGACTTGATGGAAACGACTTGGAAAGAGTGGTATGGCGATGCAATGACAGAAGCTGACCCTTACTTCTGGGCGAGCAAACTGCATTTCAGCATCTCTCAAGTAAGCTTCTACAACTACCCATACTTGTTCGGTTACCTGTTCAGTAAAGGTGTTTACGCTCAGCGCGATGCGAAAGGTGAGCAATTCTACGGCGATTACGTTTCGTTGCTTCGTGATACGGGCAGCATGATGGCGGAAGAAGTCGTTCAAAAGCACTTAGGAATGGACCTGACTCAAGCTGATTTTTGGCAACAAAGCATCGACATGGTCAAAGTTCAAATCGATGAATTTGAAAGATTGCTCGATCAGGAAGATTAATTGATCTCAATCTGTTCATAGCAGGTAAGAGCTGTGTTAGCTTACGTGGCTCTTATCTTGCTGGCATAACCTGAGATAAGCCGAAACAACCAAAAGTCTCTTTAAATAGAGAAAGTTATTTGGAACAGATGTCGGTTAGTAAAGTCAGCAGGTAATATAAAAATATATGGGTAGTATTTGTGAGTGATAACGGAGTTTCTGTTGATAAGTGCGATCCTAGCAACACAATTTCTATGTACAATTTATTAACATACGGCCGTGCAATTAAGGAGTAGCGCATGACGAAGACCCTCTTTCGCCAATCATTTCTTTTTGACAGCCTAGATCTTGAGCAAGAAGTGTTTGCAGGACAGACCGTACTGAGTAACGGTGTTCAAATTAAGCTTCATCAACGCGGTGTCTTGGAAGTGATTCCCGCGGATTTTAATTCTGAAACCAAGAACATCATTTTTTCAACCGGTGTTCATGGCGACGAAACTTCACCAATGGAGCTGATCGATAAGCTCATTGAGGATATTGAAACAGGTTTCCAAGTAGTAAACGCGAGATGCTTGTTTATCATAGCTCACCCAGAAGCCACTAACGCGCATACTCGTTTTCTTGATGTGAACATGAATCGTCTGTTTGATGAAAAGCAGTACGAGAGCAATCGAGAAGTGGATATCGCGAAGAACTTGAAGTTCTTGGTGACTGAGTTTTACAAAGAAACGGAACCTGCCACTCGTTGGCATCTAGATTTGCACTGTGCAATCCGTTTATCTAAGCATTACTCGTTTGCAGTGAGCCCTAAAGTTCGCCACGAAGTACGCAGTAAAGAGCTGTTTGATTTCATTAACAGTGCGCACGTGGAAGCAGTGTTGTTGTCAAATGCGCCAACCAGTACATTCAGTTGGTACAGTGCTGAAAACTTCGAAGCGCAAGCACTGACAATGGAACTAGGGCAGGTCGCGAGAATTGGTGAGAACCAACTTGATAAGCTAACGGCTTTTGACTTGGCGATGCGTAACTTGATTGCTGAAGTTGAGCCAGAGCATTTACCTAAGCGAACCATCACTTATCGCGTGAGCAGAACCATTGTTCGTTTACATGATGACTTCGATTTCATGTTCTCAGATTCTGTAGAGAACTTTACCGCGTTCAAGCACGGTGAAGTATTCGGTCATGATGGTGATAAACCGTTAATGGCTAAGAATGAAAACGAAGCGGTGGTGTTCCCTAATCGTAATGTTGCTATCGGTCAACGAGCAGCCTTAATGGTGTGTGAAGTTGAAACGCGATTCGACCATGGTCAGCTTGTGTACGATTAATATCGACTCGGGTTTAAACGACGAAAACAACCGCTCAACTGGTTGAAATATCAAGGTTCACATTACGGTGTGAGCCTTGAGTTTATTTGGGGATACAGGTAAGGTTACGCGAACAATTTCAAAGTAGCTTGATATGGATTTCCAACAACTTCTTCACCAAAAACAGCGCAAATGGACCCGAGCCATTTATCTGATGGCAGCACTGCTTGTCGCGCTGAGTGCGATTTACCTAATGGTTGGCGATCTTTTCATTTCCCCTCTGGGCACCTTGTCCACGTTAGAACAAAAACTACTGGTTGATTTACGCTTACCTCGATTATTGGCGGCTATTGCCATCGGGGCAGGGTTAGCTGTATCTGGCGCAAGCCTACAAGTCTTATTGGGTAATGTATTAGCAGAGCCAGGTGTGCTCGGCATTTCTGGTGGCGCAAGCTTGGCGATGGTTATCGTACTGTTCTTCTTGCCGTTTGCTCCCACACCTGAACTGTTCATGATTGCCGCCGTTTTAGGCTCGCTCTGTTTCACCGTGATACTGGTGAGCATGGTAAAAACGATGCGACTCACCACGGCTAAACTACTGCTGGTGGGTGTGGCGCTAGGTATTCTTTCTGGCGCGATGGTGACATGGGCGTTCTATTTTAGTGATGACTTAAGCCTACGCTTGTTGATGTATTGGCTGATGGGCAGCTTAGGTGGCGTGACTTGGTATCAACACTCGCTCACGTTAGTGATGATCCCCGTGATTATTTGGCTGTGCCTGCAAGGTAGTAAGCTAGATAAGTTAATGATTGGCGAAACGCATGCCGCACAGTTAGGCGTAAACGTACCGAGATTGCGCTGGCGTCTAATTTTCGCCGTGTCTATTTTAGTCGGCTGCGCGGTAGCTTTAGGTGGCGTGATCAGCTTTGTTGGCTTGGTTGTGCCACACTTGTTGCGTTTAGCGATTGGTACTGATAACAAATACCTTCTTCCTTTGTCTGCCGTTGCTGGCGCTGCGTTGTTGGTGTTTGCTGATATCTGTGCAAGAACCTTATTAGATTCCGCAGAGCTGCCTTTGGGTGTGATGACCACCAGTATCGGTGCGCCTATCTTCATTTGGATGTTAATTAAAAATCATGATTCAAATTAAGAGCCTGAGCGTCGGCGCTCGTTTATTACCACTATCATTTGAGCTCAAGCAAGGGCAGGTGACTCACGTTATCGGCCCTAATGGCAGCGGTAAAAGTACCTTGCTCGAAGCGATATCTGGAATTGGTGATGGTTACAAAGGCGATATAAAGATCGACGGGCAGGATTTGTCGGAGCTGTCTTTACAAGATTTATCATTGCATCGTGCTTACTTGTGCCAAAGCGCAAGGCCAGCCTTCAACTTAGAAGTGTTCCAATATCTTGCATTGTCACTGCCAAGCTCCTCACACGGCCTTGATGCTGAAATCAACGCAGCTTTGGAAGAAATCAGCCAGATGCTAGACATTGCAGACAAACTTCATCGCTCAATTCAGACACTGTCTGGTGGTGAATGGCAACGCGTACGTTTGGCGGGAATGTGCCTGCAAATTTGGCCGACACTTAACCCATACGCGAAGCTGCTGATCCTCGACGAACCCGCAGCTCCGTTGGATATTGCTCAAGAAGCCTTGTTGTACAAGCTTATCGAACGAGTGGCTGAGAAGGGCATCGCCGTGATCATGGCTAACCATGATTTGAACAGAACACTAAGACACGCAGACCAAGTGTTGTTGCTCGATAAAGGTGTACTTCAAGCATCAGGCTCAGCTGATCAAGTGCTTACCCCTGAGCAGCTAGAGTCCGTGTTCAACACCGAAGTCAAAAGTATCTCAGTCGACAATCAGACCTATCTGCTGTTTGGTTAACTTAAGCTCATCAATACAAGGCAATCTATATGTTTAGATATATTCAACGACGACGAATCAAGAAAGTAATCAAATCACTTTCTGCAAAGTTGGTGAAAGCGTACGGAAGCAGTGACTTTTTCTCTATTGGGCAAGTAGAAACGAGTTCATGTGAATTAAGTAAGCGCCAACAACTGGTTGCCTTAGCATTGTTTGCTGATCCACAAGACCTTGCTGCTGAAATTGCTCCAGCCATTCAATTGCTGCGTAATAATGTGTCTAATGACTTCTTCGGTGGTGAGGAATATAACGCGCGTGATGTACTTAATTTGTTGGGCGGTGGCGGTTGGAAGGGCGGTCGTATGGACGATGATATGTCGAATCGATTTGGCATGAATAGCCGCTATTAGTTTAGCTCGTTCAAATTAACGTTTAATGATTTATCCATTTATAAACGTATACGCTCAATAGCTTAGCGACTTTACAGCAGTCTCAACAACGTAATAATAATGATGATAAAAAGCACTCAATATCATTATTTATGCGAGCGTTTCACTCCAATTAATTCAATGAAAAAATACCTTCCTAGCGATCTATTTTCTTAGGGAATGCGTAATTTTTGTCGGTAAAAATTGATAATTCGAACCAATATCATCTATCTACAACGCATTTGTTTGAGTTGTGTGATGCTGATTCCTATTAATATAAAACCCGCTGTTATTGATAAAATTGACGTATATATTTTTCGTTGTTCTTTAAGTCAGAAACTATAAACCTTCGAATTACAGTGCTGGTTGGTTAGTAACCAATTGGTTTTGTGTTTAGGGTAAAATAATAGAGAGTGGGAAAGTGACAACAATAAATAATAATATTCTAAAAATAGCAGTGGGTATGGCTATGCTATCGAGTGTGCCGTCAGTGGCAAATGCTCATGGTTGGTCTGAGTTTCCAAGCGCGCGTCAGAACACGTGTTACGAGCAAGGCGGGATTTGGTCGGGTACACCACCTAATGCTGCGTGTGCTCAAGCAAAAGACATTTCGGGTTCATACCCGTTTGTTCAACGTAACGAGTACGCGAAAAATGTCCAAGATTTCAATAATATCAATGCTGTAAAAGCGGCGATTCCTGACGGCACGTTATGTTATGCCAACGATTCGCAAAAACGCGGCATGGGTGCGCCTCATACTGGTTGGACTCGTACCGAGCTAAATACTGGTACGTTTGAATATGTATTCAATGCGACAGCGCCACACAACCCTTCTTTCTGGGAGTTCTACCTAACGAAACCAAACGCGGACCTAAGCAAAGGCCTAGCGTGGGGAGACTTAGATCTTATCCAAGAAGAGGGTAACGTTCCGGTTAATGGCGGCAAGTACCGCATTAATGTCACTATTCCTTCAGACCGTTCTGGCGATGCGATTCTATTCGTTCGTTGGCAACGTGATGATGCTGCGGGCGAAGGCTTCTACAACTGTTCAGACATCACTATCGCGGGTGGCACAACCCCTCCACCAGAGCCGGGTCCAGAGCCTGATCTAGTGCGTGGTGACCTGTTTGTTTCTGACCAGTTTGGCACGCCAGAAATTGGTGATACGGTTAAATACGACATCATCAACAAGTATGGTGAAGTAGCGCGAAGCTTCGACATCGTCATTGATGCTTCAAACGTTAACGATTGGGCTCGTTTGTTAGCTTCAGAAATTAATGGCTGGCACGAAGAGTTTAAAGATGGCGCGATCTTCATTGGTGACTGGCATGCTGAAATGCAGCACTACATGTACTTCCAAAACGATCCTTCACGCAACTTCTTCAACTCAAAAGATAGCCGTGCTTCTGGTCAGTTAACGCTGATTGACGGTGGCGACGGTGGTGTTGAACCATTGAAAGGTGATATCTACGAGCTAGTGAAGAGTGACAACGTAGTGAATGCTGGCGACAAAGTTGTAATTGCAACAAGCGAAGCGGCGACATTGACTCAAACTCAAGGTACTTCTGTAAGCATTCAAAATAACGGCACGGCTTCTATCGTAGTTGATACCACTGGCATCACTGCAAACGAAACTTTATCGTTTATGGCTAGCTCGATTGAAAGCGACAGTGTTGAAACCTTCACTTTTGAAGTAATTGCCGATGACGTGACACCAGACCCAGATCCAACGCCGGATCCTGATCCGACTCCTGACCCAGACCCTACGCCAGATCCAGGTACGTGGGACTCATCAGCGACTTACCTTGGTGGCGAAGTCGTGACTTACTCGAACCAGTCATGGAAAGCACAATGGTGGGTTCAAGGTGGCACTAACCCTAAAGCGACTTACGAAAATGACAAATGGGGCGTTTGGCGTCCAGCCAACTAATCTTAACTATTGTTAGTTAATTAGCCTTGCAATAATAACCAAGACACCACACTTTTTGACGAGTGTGGTGTCTTTTTTAGTCTCTGCATTTGCGGTTTTGAATGTCATCAGCCTAGAAAAAGTGATTCAGGAACGGAGTCTTAATCACTCAGCACGGCTCTATAAGAAGATGAGAGTTATATAGAAAACAAGAGCTATATAACGTTTTGTAATGTGTTGACGAATTATTTCAGAATAAGGTTTTCTTTAATCTCATCGTTAAGATACCCCTGATCAAAATCTGGTGTCATAAATTCGACGGAGGAGGAGTCTAGATAGCTGGTTTCTAGATGACTCGGCTCTAGATAATGGGGGTCTAAGTGATCAGCACTTACGTAGGTGGGAATCGCAGAAAACAAAACGATACTGATCGCGGCAGCGATATTAATGGCTTTGTTGCGTTGAGGAGTCATTTTCATAGTAGTGCCCTCGAAAGGTGGGCAAATCCATCTGCCTATGAGAATTGAATCTGAGATGTTTAGAAGTCGTAAGACAAACCAAGCGTAATGATATTGTCGTTGTCGATCGGGCCCATCGATTGGCCGTTCAAGTAAAGGTCACCTTCGTTGGTATTGAAGTAGGTGTATTTCACGTAGGGTGTCCAGTCGTCGATGCTTTTAGAGAGAACGACTTCGTGCTCATTGGTACGGTAGTCGCCTTGATGAAAGATTACGTTGTCATCGTTGTGGGTAAACCCGCCATTGGATCCATCACTGTTTTCGTGAGTGTATTGATAAGCTAAATCCCAGCCTGCGAGTGAGTACCCCGCACCGGCGATGAACTTATTGGTGTTAATCGTGGTGTCGCTTACATTCTCGAGTACTTGCCCTGACTGGTTATACCCCAATCCACTGAAGACATTGAAGTTGTCGTTCACTTGATAATCGATAATACCTTCGATTAATAACTCTTCACCGTTGTCCCATTTACCAAGCTCACCGTATAGGTTGAACGTCAAAGACTCGCTGATGTGAAAATCGTGCCCGTAACCCGCTGCCAACCAACCCTGGTCATCAAAACCTATATAGACTTGTCCATTTTCTGAGGTATCGATTAATGCGCCAGCTTCTGTGGTGTAGACACCGTTATCAGCAGCATTAGAGGCAACGTTTTGTTCGATGTAAACTTGAGTCGAAGTCGCAAACGCTGCGCTGCTGAGTAACGTAAGTGGTAGAGCAATAAGGTTAAGCTTTTTCATGGATTCTCCAGTGTCGTTCTATTGAATTAACTTGCTGGAGAGTATGTGATTAAATTGAATTTATATTAATAGGGTTAACTTTAGTTAAAACCTCAGTTTCATTTATGTTTTCTTAATGCCGACTTGATTGCTTCGCGGGTTTTGATGTGTTGTTCGTCGTTAGCGTAACGGCGGTGATAGAGCATCCGAAACGTGATCGGTCTTAATTTGATGGGGATAGGGTGAACGCGTAAGCCAAGCGCCGGTGCGAGCATTTCTGCAAAAGAACGAGTAGAAGCGGCAATATAATCCGTCGTGCTCGCCAAAATCAGCATGCTTGAAATTGAGCTGGTTTCAATTCTGACTTTTCTCGGCTCGATATCGCTCTCTGATAAAAACTCGACTGTGTTCATGTTGGCGCGTTTGATCTTGAGTGCAATATGCTCCTCTTGGAAATACTCTTCTTTACTTAGTGTCTCACCAATTCGAGGGTGGTTGATTCGAGTCAGACACACGGGCTCCTCATCGACGATGGTTTCTTCAATCAATGAGTGTTTCTTACTCGAAAGTACATCAATGACGATATCCACTTTTTGTGCAGTAAGCGCATCAAACAGTTCTTCCTCTTCGAGCGGCGCTTCCGTGAAGCTTACGCCTTCAACCTGGCTAACGAAATGAAGCAAGCTCTCTGTGCAATAGACTTTAAGGTCATTCTTTTGCTGCTCAACCGTTCCAATGATGTTCAATGGGTCTTCTATCTTATTAGCGAGTGATACCGCTGCTCCAGTGGGCGCGATACCTCGCCCTTCTCTCACAAATAAAGCCTTGCCCACGACACCTTCGAGTCTCTTAATCGCCGCACTTACCGCGGGCTGAGAAATATCGAGCTGCTCTGATGCCACGGTGATAGAGCTGTGTTTGTAAACGGCCAAAAATGTCGTCAGTAGATTAAGGTCCAAATTCAGTTCCCTCTATTCTTATTGGCACTCATCCAAATCATGGTGGAGTTATCATTAACTCATAAATGAAATGGAGGTTTTAAGTAAAGTTTACACTATATATCAAGGTTCTGTTTATTAATAAACTTGTTTGCATCGGAGTGAGGAAGGAACTTCATTCATTTACTAAATACTCAGACCGATAGGTGAAACTATGAGAACTTTCGCAAAATTATCAATCATCTCTACAGCAATGATCATCACGACAACCGCTTTTGCTGCTGACCCAATGATGCAATACAACACCAAGCAAACTAACTCTGATATTCAAAAACTCGAGAAATTTGAATATCACGAGGGTGAAACCCTTGAAGAGTATCTGAGCACTCAACCTAAGGGGAACTTGTACTCTTCAGAAGAAGAGGTGCTTTCTGTGTTAATGGGCGGTGTAAACAATGGTGACTATCGCAAAGAAACCAATTCAGGTTGGAAAGAAGGCCTGATGTTTGAGGGCATTGCACCTTATGGCGATCACATGGTGTCGGGCGCCAACTGGTTCCCACGCACTGAAGAAGTTCAACCGGATGAAATGCGTGTCACGTTCATGGGGACATCACCAATGATTCGCCCGGGGCAGGCAAACACCTCGATATACGTCGAATTGGGTAACGGCTCTAACTTTGTCTTTGATTTAGGTGAAGGATCAATTGCGAACTACGTAGCGGCGGGTGTCGCGATGAATGAACTCGACCATATCTTCATTACTCACTTACACGTAGATCATTACGGCTCGTTACCTTACCTGTATAAATTTGGTGGTTGGAATGGTCGCTGGGAAAAGCCGCTTAACATTTATGGTCCGAGTGGTGCGACTCCAGAATATGGCACTCGTCATATGATTGAAGGCATGCAGCAAATGTTGAACTGGCACACCGACGCATTTGATGTGTTCCCATCAGGCAACGACATAGTGGTACACGAGTTTGATTTCCGCGACGACGGAGGTGTTATCTATGACCAAGACAATGTGGAAGTGATTCACTGGCGACGCAGTCACGCAAAAGATGGCGCGTCTGGTTACCGCTTGAATTGGACTCAAGATGACGGCCGAGTGCTTTCGTTTGTTTGGACAGGAGACGGTCGCCCAACCGAGTTGGATTTGAAATACGCAAAAGGTGCAGACTTGTTCATTACTGAGCTGCAAACCGAAACGTTTGGTGTGTCGTCGATTATTCAAGGTGTGCCGCCATTCTTAGCACGTTACACCGTTGATACTCACCATACACCAGCGTACGCGGCGGGTTATGTGGCGAATGAAGTACAACCGCGCTTGTTCATGACAACGCACATGACATTCGACCCATATCTCAATGAGGAAACCGTTGCAGAGGTTCGCCACCATTGGCAAGGGCCTTACCACTTCGGTGCGCCAGATGGCATTGTCGTTAACATGACTAAAGATAATGCGTGGGTTCGTGAAGGTATTTTACCTGACTTCCCGAATGCGCGAGCGCCACAATTTGATATGGCCGATGGGTCTGACTTTAGAATCCCGCTGCCGAAAAACAGCCGTGAAGACATACAAGAACAAGAGATTCGTGATTTAGAGTTGGATCCAAAACTGTACTACCCAGAAGGCTACCACCCAGAGCTGTTAACTGAGTGGCCAGTCGACCGTGACATCGTGATCCCAGCTGAACAAGTACCAGAAGCAATGAAGCAAGGTATGAACACCAAGCAAGAATACATGGATAGAGTGCGTGCTCACCACAACCTTGAGCGCAAGTCGGTAAGCCGTCCAACTGAGCCTGGTGAAGGAGCAGGAACCGACAACAAATAGGGTATTTGCAGTGAGGGCTGATATTGCCCTCACATCCTAAAAAGTTAGGTAAATAAACCCATTCTATTACTCAATCATAAAAACTATTGCTTACAACATCTTTGCTTAGAATATCTGGAGTTCATTATGAAAAAATCAATTTTAGCGGTCGTCATTCTATCTTTAGTGTCAGCGTCTGTTTTCGCTAACGGACAATCCAATGCTCACAACTATCAACCTGGTGCGACGAATAACTCAGAACGTTTAGCGGATATTGATCCTAACTACGAACTGACCTTACCTTCAGAAAAAGAAGGCTACACCATGTATGACAACCAATCCATGTCTGATGGCGGGACCTACACAACGTATGTCAAACCGAATCCTTCCGATGCAATGCATGTCGCCGATGAAGGCTCGCTAAAAATAACGCATGGAGAAGGTGGTGTCATTATGACGGAATACACCACAAAGAATGGCCAACACACGTTTTCAGTGATGTGCGGCTACACCTCGGGTCCATCGTACTGGGCTGACGGAAAACCAGCGAAGGTATGTGAAGAGGCGCAAGCACTAGCGGTTGCATTGGAAGCAAAAGGTGAATGGGAGGTGAAGCCAATGACTTACACCATCGCACCAGCAAGAATCGTAGTTGATAAGTGATTTTTGTCTATAGAACGCTCGTTATATCGAGCCTCGTTATCCAATCATATTGATTATTTGTAGTGAGACAGAGGGGTACTCAGGCTGAAATGGTCTTGAAGTTCCCCTTAACTTAGCTCATCTCACAAGAAGCTAAGTCAGCCAACTAATCAAATTTGTATTCGAAAATACAGAAGGTCTATCCCATGAAAAATACCATTAAGCTACTGGCTATCGCATGTGTTTTACTTACTCCAATGCATGTCGCCGCTGCCGAACATAATCATAGTCACAATCATTTTAACCCTGAATTAGAGAAACTTGGCGACGATATTATTGGTCTAACCGTGTGTTACAAAAATGGTCATCTATCAGATGAGAATCAAGAGCCTGCGTTTATGAACCTTATCAACCATGCCAATGTCGAGGGTGAGGAGTTGGGGATGTACTACATGGATAAGTTGGGTCCTAAAGCGGAGCAAATTATGAGTGATGACGACGCTCGTCGCTTATGGACTCAAGATTATTGTGCTGATTTGACTGACACTTATTTGGATTCAGATAAGTTAGCTCAAAGATCAAAGGAACATCAAAGTCATTCACACGGCCACGATCATGGACATCACCATAATCACGATCACCATGGACATGGTGACTTGACACCGGAGGTACTTGAGCAAGATATTGAGAGAGGGCGTTTACTCAGTATCAATTAAGCCCAATAAGATAAGTTCATCTAACCTATTGTTAAATATTTACTATTTGTTAGTGTGTTTAGGTGCACATTAAGGATGTGTTTCATATTTAGCGATGAAAATAGTAGGAGTTGCGATGAGTATTATAGTGAGACGGTCTGAACCGTCAGATGCAAAGGGAATAAAAGAAGTTTACGAATGCACTAATGCTTATACCGGTACGCTGCAACTCCCAAATCCATCTCTGGAAAGCTGGCAAAAACGAATCTCTAATATGCCTGACAACGTGTACTCGTATGTCGCGATGATCGACGATGAGATTGTTGGCAACTTGGGAATGGAAGTGTGTGTGAACCCAAGAAGACGACATGTTGCTTCATTTGGTATGGGTGTTAAAGACGATGTGTTAGGCAAAGGTGTGGGTAGTCAACTGCTCGCAACAGCAATCGATCTGTGTGATAACTGGATTAACATCAAGCGAATGGAGTTAACGGTGTATACCGATAACGAAAGAGCGATCAGTCTGTATAAGAAGTTTGGTTTCGTGATTGAAGGAGAGTCCGCAGGGTTCGCTTTCAGAAATGGCGAATATGTGGCGGCTTATCATATGGCACGACTGGTATAGCGCTTAGCTACACAGTTAGAATTTACGGACAGATAATAAAACGCCACGTTATTTGAACGTGGCGTTTGCTATTCAAGTTAGCTGAAGCTTTTAACCGCTTCAGTCTTAACCTTACTTAAGCCGTTAGTGGCTCAAGGTTCGCAGGGCGGTAGTGTACAGATTTTAGTACCTTACCTTGGCGAACTGTCTTGCCTTCAGATACGAAATCTTCCGCACACTTAGCGATGATGTATTCGCCTTTTTGAACCGCCATCAGTTTGATGTTCTGCTTAGCATAGAAAGCTTCTGTTTCAGCGTATTCAGTTTCGTTGCGACACACTTTGCTCATGTTGCTTGAGTGTACTTCGTCCCAGCAAGGCAAGAAGTCAATTGAGCGGTTTTTAGAAACATTCAACAGTAGGTCGATCAGGTAGCTGATTGCTAGATTGTCTTCAACCTTAGCTTGACCAAGGTGAACCAAGCGTCCCATCAAAACATAAACGCTGTCTACAATAGCGTCCGCTTGTTCGATTTTAGAGTCAGCTTCTGCAAGTTCTGTTAGTTCTTCGATCGCTAGAGAGGTATGTAGCGTATCGCCTTTTTCGTCCATTGTTTCAGGAGCAGCAACCGGCAGATCAAAAGTACTGCGGAACTCTTCAATGTCGCGGTAAAGGTGATCGTAGATTTCTTGGTTTAGTTGAGAAAGGTTCATATTCCTATCCATTTTGTTTCGTTAATGGACCATTTTAACAAAGGTAGTAATGGGGTGCTAACGCAAAGTGGAAGAACGCGACTTTTATTCATTGGACCAATGAGGTATTTTGCATACAAACTAATTGATTATTATGTTTTTTTACACTTTACTCTTCTTAATATACGAAATATTAATGTTGCCATTAATGTCAGCAGTAGTGGAATCCCATTTATGAACCAAGCCAGTGAAAGCGAAATTGTTATACGCCGCTTGTATCAAATCACCAATGATTATCGAAAGGGCTTCGATATTCAGATCGCTCAGCTGCTTATTATGGGGCTTGAACGCTTCAACCTTGATATCGGTATTTTATCTAAAGTCGATGGCAATACTTATGTTGTTGAACATTGTGTTACGCCTGAAGGGGTAGAACTCAATAGCGGTGACACTTTTGATTATCGTTCAACCTATTGCGAAATTACCTGTAAATCGATTGGTCCTATCTGTATTGAGCATTGTGGCAAACACGATAAGTATGCGAAGCATCCTGCTTACCAGTCTTTTGGCTTGGAGTCTTATATTGGGGTTCCCATTTTCGTTAATGATGAGCTTTATGGCACCTTAAACTTTTCAAGCCCAGCACCCTATCATCGTGAGTTCAAAGAGTTCGATGTCGACGTGATGAGACTAATGGCGTCATGGATCGAAGTGGAGCTGGTTAGAAGGCAGCAAGAAAGAAAGCTAAAAGAACTGAATGAGAAATTGGAGTATCAAGCTCTGTATGATCCTCTGACACACTTACCAAATAGACGTTGCTTGTTCAAAACATTGAATGCAGAAGTGGAGCAATTAAAAGGCTCTTTAGGAAAGGGAACCTTGGCCGTTGTCGACATCGATTTCTTTAAACAGGTCAATGACACTTATGGCCACCAAATGGGCGATGTTGTCTTAAAGAAAGTGGCGAACGTGCTGAGCAATAACACTCAAGAGGGTGAGTTTGTGGCGCGTTTTGGTGGTGAAGAGTTCATTCTTTGGTATCCAAATAAAACACCAAGTTGTGTTGAAGATAAGTTCATGACTCTTTTGCAAGAGATGAAGAAAATCACACTCGATAGAAAGCCTGTCACTATATCAATCGGTGCGTGTCATTTTGAGTTGAGTACCGGGGATACCAAAGGGGAAAGGATGTCGGCGTTAGATAAGCTGATCAAAGTTGCCGATGAATGTCTGTACATTGCGAAACAAAATGGACGAGATCAGTTCATTTCTCGTCCATATCATCAAGAGCGCTCAGGAATTTGAACCATCTTGTTAGCGATTAACTGAACTATTAGCTAAACAAGTAAGGGAACAGTTTACGGCGTTCTTCTGGTGTTAAAGACTCAACTCTCGCGATGTTGGTATCAGGAATCGCTTCAGGGTTAGGGTAGTGCTTTAACACCTTTTCCATACTTGCTTCACGAATCAAATGGTAAACCGGGTACGGAGAACGGTTCGTTAGGTTTTCATCGTCTTCTGGATCTGCACCACCAAAGCAATAGTCTGGATGGAAGGTTGCCACTTGGTAAACGCCTTCCCAATCTTGCTGTTTGATCAACGCTTCAACCCAATCAATGAACATGTTGTAGTCGAAGAAGTCTTGCAGCATGTTAGGAACCACCACTAAAGTCGTCTCTAATTCAGCGACTGGCGTGTTATCTAACTCTACGAAATGCATCATGATGTCTTGCAACAACGCTTCTTCCGTATTTGCTTCACTCACAAAGATCTTAATCTGTTTATTACGTTGTGGCTTGGCTGCGAATGGACACAGGTTTAGGCCAATAACGACATCGTCTAACCACTGTTTTACTTGGTCGTGGATGGTTTGAAGATCTGTGCTTTGAGTGTTCGACATAACAGGTTCCGAAATGAAATTTTGCGTAGGATATCAGAACGGACGTCAATCAAAAGCAATAATTGAGTTACAACCTTAGTCGTACTTATGCTTGTGCAAGTTTAGACGCCGATACTTGTAGCTGTTTCAACTGGTAGACCCAAGCAAATATCGCAACATAGAAGATTGAACCGCCCGCAATCACGCCATTCCAACCGAACAGTTGCCAGCAATACAAGAGTAAGAAACCACCTAAGCTCCCGCCAATATAATAGTGAACCAAGTAAAGTGCGGTTGCTGTCGCCTTAGCGCTTGGTGCTTTTTGACTTACCCAAGAGTAGGCAAGGGTATGGGCGAAGAACGCACCGCCACTAATCAATAACAAGCCTGCTAGCATGAACGGGACTTTGTCGACGGCAGAAATTAGCATACCGATTAAGCTAATACACACGCCCATCAATATTCCGCTTAACGGGTCAAAGCGAAGTGTCCATTTGTTCGAGAGCTTAGAGCTTACCGTTCCGGCCAAGTAACATAGGAATATCAGTGAAGCTAAACCTACAGGCACTGAGTGAGGTTCGGATACCAACCTAAAGCCCATTACTGAATACAAGTTAACGAACAGCGCGAAGTTAGCGCCACCAATCAACATCGCGAGCCACAAGGTACGGTTTCTTAAGTGCATTACAACCGAGCGGTTATGATGAAAGAACAACCCTTTCTGAGGTTTGAAGTTTTGTTGGTCAGGCAGGCTATACGCAATATAGAGTGCGCCGATTAAGGAGCCGACCACGAAAAACACTACCGTAGCGTGCCAGTCAAAGTAATCCGTGATTAAGCCCCCGAGTACACGTCCGAAAATTCCACCCAATGAGTTGGCTGCAATATAACCGCCGATCGCGACTGCGAATGCTTTGGGTGATAACTCTTCGACCATATAAGCAACAGCCACGCCCGCAAAAGCAGCAACGGCGATTCCCATGAATGCTCTGGCAATAACAAGTTGCAGTAGAGTGGTTGTGAACACCATGCTCAATCCAATCAAAGGAATAGCGAACAGACTGAACAGAATAATGGGTTTTCGACCAAAGGTTTCAGAAGCGATTGCCCAAGGCACCAAACTGATTGAAAGCCCAAGTGTTGTCGCGGCAAACAGCCAGTTGATTTGAGTTTCAGATACTTGGAAGTGCTCAGCCATATGCGGCAAGATAGGCTGAAAGAGGTAAAGGTTACAGAAAATGATAAACGAGCCAATCGCCAATGATTGGGTGATGCGTTTGTATTGAGGACTGCCTTTATCAAACATTTACGTTGTGCCTGCGCGAGTTAGTAAGCTATTTGTGAACAAGTTATCAGTACAGGTGCGATTAAAGAAATATATTAAAAATATCACCTCTATATATTAAATGTATCGCCATGCTTGAATCAAAACCTCTTCGACATTTTCTGGCTGTTGCGCAGTTTGGTAACTTCACTCAGGCCGCCAAAGCGCTGCATATCGCGCAGCCCGCATTGAGCATTTCTATTAAAAAACTAGAACAGACGCTTGAGTTGATTCTATTCCGTCGAGGAGATAAATCCGTCACCTTAACGGAAGAGGGAAAGGTACTGTTTGAGCATGCGAAGCGAATCGCCCAGCAGTTTGATGACGCTCAACTCGCGATGAATGAGCTAAAGGGGTTAGAGAAAGGCGAGGTTCGATTAGGCGCTCCAAGTATGATGGGCAGTTATTTTTTTCCCCAAGTCGTGATGGCCTTTAAAAGCCAATACCCAAACCTAAAGTTGACCTTGATTGATGCAGGCACCGCATCGATTCGTGAAATGCTGTTAAACGGCGAACTCGATATTGGCGTAATCAACCATGAAAACGTGCCTGATGATCTTGAAACTGACCACCTGTTAAGCTCAGAAATGTTAGCTGTAGTTGGCAAAGATCACCCACTGGCAACGCAACCATCCATCACCTTTGAAGAATTTTTTGCTCAAGAGCTGATCATGTTCAAATCGGGCTACTTCCACCGCGATTTTATCGATGCGACTTGTAAGAAGTACAATCTCGATATGACCATTGCGTTCGAAACCAATTTATTGCCAATGATTCTTTCTATCGTGAAGCGAGAGTTTGCCATCACCGCGTTGCTTAGCTTGGTGACAGAATACGAGGAAGATGTCGTAGGCGTGCCATTTAAAGACCCTGTGAAACTGAACCTATCTTTGGCGTGGAGAAAGGAAGGGTATTTGTCGAAAGCTGACAGAACCTTTATTGATTTCGTTAAGCGGTATGTGTGATTTAGTAAGATTTAAATAAACAAAGCCCGAACATCCTAGATTGGATATTCGGGCTTTGTTGTATAGAAGTATGACTGGCTCAGAGCACGTTAGGTGTTCTTTGAGTTATACATCTTATCGAAGTTTTTCTGATTCCAGCCGACCATCACTTGATCGCCGATTTTAAGCACGGGGATAGAACGAGCACCCATTGCTTGCAATTCTTTACGGCCACGCTGCATCTTTGCATTCGTCAGGCGGTAAACAATTTTCTTAGAGTCTAAATACCTTTGGGCATCTTTACAGTGCGGGCATTTGTCTGCGACGTACAATACAACACGTTTCATTTTTTCATTCTCTTGGTGAATCTCGCTAAAGTGTAACGAATCCTAGGTGATTAGAAAAGTGTGATCAGTTACACTATGCGGCTCAATTTTCAAGACCACAACGTATTGTCGTGGTGTAACTTGTACGGTCTTTCAGCATGCATCCTTCTTTACGCTATATTCAAGGCTATCCTAAGCACATTCTTGATCCTGTTACTCAACTTGTAGAGTCGGGTAAATTGGTGCCTTGGTTTGAAGCTCGCTACCCAAAGAATCATGAAATAAAAAGCGAGAAAGCCCTGTTTGACTATGCGATTGAGATAAAAAATCGCTACATGAAAAAAACACCACCGATCAGCAAAGTGATTTACGACGGCAAGATACACCTAATCAATAATGCGTTAGGTCTGCATTCTTACGTTGCTAAGAATCACGGTGGAAAGATCAAATCAAAGAATGAAATTCGTATCGCCAGTGTTTTTAAAAATGCACCAGAACCTTTGCTAAGAATGCTGGTGGTACACGAACTGGCGCATATCAAAGAGAAAGAGCACGACAAAGCCTTTTACCAACTATGCTGTCACATGGAACCGGAATATCATCAACTTGAGTTGGATGCCCGTTTATTCATGATGTATTTAGATTTAAAGAAGTAGCCCAATGAGCCAATCACAAAATAGAACGACGCTAAGCCTGTCGAAAAACAGCACTTCATCAGCAAAAACAAAAGACAACCAAGCTGATGTTAAGCCAAGTACAGCTAAGCCAAGCAGCGACAAGCGTATTTCTACAAAGAACACATCTGATAAAAGCCGCAAGAATAGTGCACCTAAAGGCGCGGGCAATAACAAAGCAAAGCGACCTTTTGCAAAAGATAGCAGAGGTAAACCGGGTGCCAATAAAGAATCATCGAATAAGGGTTCTTTCAATAAAACGGCTTTTAACAAGAACGCAGCTCAGAAAAGACGCTCGGCTGAAAAACCTCAAGGTGGATTACACCCAAGAAACCAGCACACTGGCCGCTATAACTTCGAGTTACTAGTTGCAGCCTTGCCTGAGCTAAAAGAGCATCTGATCAAGAATCCGGTTGGCGAAGACACCATTAATTTCTCTGATCCATTGGCTGTTAAGCTACTCAACAAAGCTTTGTTGGCGCATCACTATGGCGTTAAACATTGGGGTATTCCTGCTGGTTACTTGTGCCCGCCAATTCCTGGTCGTGCAGACTACATTCACAGAGTGGCCGACATCCTTAATAGCGATGGCCAAGGTGAACCCTATAACCACGCGTCTGTGAAAGCATTAGATATTGGTGTCGGTGCAAACTGTATCTACCCAATCATTGGTGCGACAGAGTATAAGTGGCGTTGTACAGGGACAGATGTTGATTCAGTCTCCATCAAAACAGCGAACTTCATAGCGGAAAGCAACCCTAATCTAAAAGGTAAGATCCGCGCTCGCCTACAAGCTGACTCTGAATCTATCTTTAAGGGCGTGATTAAGGATAATGAACGTTACGATGTCACTATTTGTAATCCTCCATTCCACAGCTCTCTTGAAGAGGCTGAAAAGGGGTCACAACGTAAACTGGATAATCTAGCGGCGAACCGTGCTAAGAAAGCCGGTCAGTCATTCAAGCCTGAAACGAACAAGAAGCCAGTTAAGTTAGATAAATCAACTAAGCAAGCTAAACCAACCTTAAACTTTGGTGGTCAAAAAGCCGAGCTTTGGTGCCCAGGTGGTGAAGCCGCTTTCATTATGAAGATGGCAAGAGAGAGTCAACTTTTTGCTACTCAAGTTTTGTGGTTTACGACATTGATTTCTAAGAAAGACAACGTCGATATGGTTCGTTCAGAACTGGGCAAGCTGCGAGCGAAACAAGTAAAAGTCGTCGAGATGTCACAAGGCCAGAAGGTAAGTCGCTTTATCGCATGGACCTTTATGGATGACGAACAAAGACAAGAGTGGATCGCGCTAAAATAGCGGCTGCACTTAGTTAAGATATTAAGCTGAAATACGGACGGGCTTGTTGTTAACGCAACAAGCCCGTTTTTTTTTGTGTTTTGCATATAACCTAAGCAGAAAGCAACTCATCTAACTTACTCTGATATTTCTGCTCTAGAGCTTTGTTACCTGCTTTGTTTTCGAGATCGACCAAGATTTTAAGCGATGGAATTTGATAGCCATAACGCTGGTGGAATTTGAATAAACGGATTCGAGCGTCATTGTAATCGGCGTCACTCACTTCAATTTTTGATAACTGTAGTATCGATTTTACGCGGTTTGGATCGTGGTCAATCGCTCTGCTGAAGTAGTACTTCGCTTGGTCGGTATTGCCAGCCTTAAATGCGCAAAACGCGGCGTTTTCATAACTTGCAGACACCAAGTAGTAGTAGGGTTGGTCGATGGCGCGATTGAAGTAATTATCGGCTTGTTCGTATTCGCCCTGTTTACACAAGAAGGTACCGTAGTTGTTCAATACATTGCCATTTCTTGAATCAAGACTCAGTGCTTTGCGGTAAGTGCTTCTCGCTTCATCTACTTCACCCACTTGTTCGTAGTAATGCGCCATTGAAAGCCGAGCACGGTAGTAGCTAGGTGCGTGTTTAATCGCGAGCTCAAGGTTTTCACGCGCTCTCACCATATTGCCTTGTCCCATATAGCCCAAACCTAATTCGATTCGAGATTCAGACATCGCGATAGGATCACTTTCAATCTTTGGCGGTCCTTCAGTGACAGAGACACAACCGGCCAAGGAAAGCGAGGCAAGTAGTACCACACTTGATAACGAAAGAGGGCGGGACAACGAAATCGGATTTGAAAATGATGGCTTGGCAGGCATGTGAAGCTCCTTATGAACACCAACCCATCATATGAAATCAAACCCATTGAAGTCGTAAATCTATCATGGAATGCGACCCACACACCATAAAAAAACCGCGTCCAATTCGTCGTTTTATCAACAACATACTGAACACGGTTTATGTGTTTGTGAATCGGAAGAAAGAACTTAATCGTCTTTGGTAAAGTTGTCTTCGCTGAAATGATCCAGATCGTAAGGCGTTTGTTGGTAAACGCAGTAGTTTAGCCAGTTTGAGAACAACAAGTGTCCGTGGCTGCGCCAGCTTGCAACCGGTTTGTTGTCTGGATTGTTATTCGGGTAGTAGTTGATTGGTATCACAGGCTCCATGCCTTCACCCAAATCACGAATGTACTCATTGTGAAGTGTGTGAGAGTCGTACTCAGGGTGACCCGTTACAAACACGTTTCGTTTATCTTTGGTCGCCGCTAGGTATACGCCCGCAACATCAGAAGTCGCAAGAACATCAAGGTCAGTATGTTCCGCTAAGTACTCTTGAGAGAAGTCCGCATAGCGAGAGTGCGGAGCCAAGAATGTATCGTCGAAGCCACGTAAAATAGGGTGGTATGGGTTATGTATCTCGTGGTTGTAAACACCAGACAGCTTCTCTTTTCGAGTGCGTTTTGGCAAATCATAGAGTAATTTCAAACCAGCCTGAGCTGCCCAACACACGTATAGAGTTGAAGTAACGTGCTTGTTTGCCCATTCCATGATGGTTTTCAGATGGTCCCAGTAGATCACATCTTCAAATTGAACCAAGCCAAGCGGCGCACCAGTGATGATCAATCCATCAAAGTTTCTGCCTTTGACCATTTCAAATTGGCGATAAAAGTTATCAAGGTGTTCAGTCGGTGTGTTTTTACTTGGTCGATCATCAATGCGCAGCAGCTCTACATCCACTTGCAATGGGCTGTTCGATAGTAGGCGTAAAAATTGAGTTTCAGTTTCAATCTTCTTCGGCATTAGGTTGAGGATCAAGACTCGAAGTGGACGAATTTCCTGTGTCGATGCTCTTGATAACGGCATAACGAAGATGTTTTCTTCACGAAGAACATCGGATGCTGGCAATTGGTCTGGAATGCGAATAGGCACAGCTTTCTCCCTAAGCTAGATATGTAGACGTCTATACATCTAAATCTATAGTAGTTTGATACGCTTGTCGATATGCAAAATGGATAGATGTAAATTATTTGTGTTTTCTATCAGAAGCAATCCACGCGCTTCGAGGGGAGTCTCATTGTATTCAGTGATTGTCTGAGTCGTGTGTAAGTACTTGGTTTTCTTATGCTGAGCAGAGGCAGTTATCAGAGCAACTCGTTACTATTTACGATAAACTCATGTTTTAGAATTAGCCTGTAAAGTGACAGATGAAGTTAATACTCATTCGAGGGTTGCCCGGTTCTGGCAAATCAACAAAAGCAAAAACCTACGATGCATTGCATGTCGAAGCCGATATGTATTATGTGAATGAGCAAGGTGAGTACCATTTTGATCCTAGGCAGCTGCGACAAGCTCATGAGTGGTGTCAAAACACAGCTGAAAACGGCTTAAAGCAAGGGTTTGATGTGGTTGTTTCAAATACCTTTATTAAGCATTGGGAAATGAAAGCCTACCGCCAACTTGCACTCAAATATAAAGCAGAATTAATTATCGAAGTGTGCCGAGAGCAATATGGCACTATTCACGACATTGAACCTTCAGTAATTAAGCGTATGGCGAAAGACTGGCAAGAATAGCCTCGTTCTTCTTCTGCTTGCGTGGCTGAATGGCAAATAGAATTAAATTAATAGAACAACTTCAAGGTAACGATTGAAATGGCAAAGCGCTCTGTTGTGGTCGACATGACTTCTTATGGTATCTATTCCACATGGGATTCAAAATCTAAAGATCTTCCAAAAATCCAAGAGTTCACCACCACCGTTGATGCTGAAATCGACGTAGAGTTTGGCTATATCCTGAATATCAAAAAAGCCAAAGGTGAGAAGATCCGTTACTGCATTTATCACCCAAACATCACCACAGACAAAGGTGAAGTGCTCGAACCGTTTGATGGTGAGGAGTATGTCGGTAACAATGACTGGGATTTCTACTTAGGTGACACTATCTGGGCTCCTGTCTCGAACAAGCTAGGAAAGTGGCGCATGACGGTTGAGCTAAAAGGCAACATCATCGCCGACAAGACATTCGACCTAGTAGCAAAAGACGAAGGCCAATTCTGGAAGCGTAGAGGGTTTTAGGTTCGACCTTCTATGTTCACCTAAACAACAAAAAGCCGAGCATCGTGATGATGTCTCGGCTTTTTTCATTGTGCTAGATAGAAGTGACTACCCAACTAATGGGTTCGATTATTGCGTTACGTAAGCCACAACAAACTCAGTGATTGCGACCATGTCTTTCACTGCAATGTACTCTTCAGTGGTGTGAACTTTCGCCATACCAGTAGAAAGGTTAACTGTTGTCAGGCCTTTTACGTTGAAGTTGTTTGCATCGCTACCGCCGCCAGTGCGTTTAGTGTTCGCTGTGACGCCAAGCTTCTCAAACGCCGATTTGATAGAAAGAATGTGCGGATGATCGTCTGCAATAACGAATGCATCGTAAGCACGAGTTGATTCGATTTCTACTTCAGCGCCGAACTGCTTAGCACTTTCTTGGAATGTAGAGATCATGTGCTCAACTTGAGCCGTTAGCTTTTCGCCGTTTAGAGAACGTGCTTCAGCCACGACTTTAAGCTCTGGCATTACGATGTTAGTTGCTTGACCACCTTCAACAATACCAACGTTTGCTGTCGTTTCTTCATCGATACGAAGTAGGTTCATCTTAGTGATAGCGTCTGCAGCAACTTGAATTGCGCTGATGCCTTCTTCTGGTGCTAAACCAGCGTGAGCAGGGCGACCTTTGATTTTAGCAACAATCTTCTGCTGGCCAGGCGCTGCGTTTACGATAGTGCCAATTGGACCGCCTGTATCAAGTACGATTGCGTGCTCAGATTGAATGTAAGACATATCGAAGTTCAAAGAGCCGAACAGACCGCCTTCTTCGAATACAGTAAATGCAATCTCGATAGTTTTGTGCTCTTGTCCTTCAGCTTTAATGCAACGAACCGCTTCCATGATAGCTGCGATACCAGACTTGTCGTCACCACCTAGAATTGTGTTGCCTTTTGAACGGATGATACCGTCTTCGATGATTGGCTCAATGCCGATGCCTGGCGTTACTGTGTCCATGTGGCAGCTGAACACTGTGCTACCTGGAAGAGTGCCATCTAGACGAGCGTAGATGTTGAAACCATTAGACACTTCTTCAGGAACCGCCAGTTTGTGAACTTCAAAACCTAGTTCACCGAGTTGCTCAGCCAAAGCTTCAGCAATCGCTTTTTCGTTACGAGATTCACTATCAATTTTCACTAGATCGCAGAAATGTTCTACAAGACGTTGTTCATTAATTTGGGTCATTGTTAATTCTCATTATGCTTCCGCTTGTTCAAAAAGAAGCCGCGGAGGTAGGAACAGGAAAATCACTATAACGCCAATGAGGTAGATGATTGTCTGAGTTAAATCAAGAAAGTTGCCTGATTATTCTAATTAATGAGAAAAACCCAATTCAGATCCACCAGTGCGCAGGATTTTAATCTGTATATCTGTCGGGTATAATGTTTGACCGCTCTTAAAAAACGTCAATAAAATTGGAATTCAATCAATAATGGCCCTGATAAATGAATAGAAACAATGTGTTAGGTTCATTCCTTTTCGTGGTGCTGATGAGTATTGTGCTGGGGCTGTATTTGCTCTATCCAACTTATGACGACGATTTAAAGCATATTCGCCCTGAAAACCCGAGTGTTTATAGTCCAGAGAAAGAGTTATCACTCTCTCAATATGGATCTGCGTTGATCGATATTCTCGATGTATCTCGTGGTGACCCTAATTTAGCTTCCCTACAACTTGAGGCTCTCCAAGCCAAGTTCCCAGACCAAGATAAAGCCATCTATCGTGCTTACGAATTGATGATTTTGTCCAACCTCGCGCAACATAAGTTGGATACCAAAGCGGTTTCCGAATACGTCAGGCAGATTAAAGCACTCGCACAACACGAACATATGGGTTGGTTAAAGGCCCAATCTCTCGTTGAATTAGCGATCGAATACATCAGTACGGGTGAGCTAGCGGAATCTGAAATCCAAATCAGAGCTGCGATAGATATCGCAGAATCGCTCCACTATGAAGAGTTGTTGATTAAGGCCTATAACACGGCTGGTGTCATCAATAACATCCGCAATGACTTTCCTGAAGCTCAATACTTTTTCCATAAAGGTTTAGACCTTGGTAAGAAGTACCCTCATCACATCTACAACAGCAAGTTAGTGTCAAATATGGCACTGCTTTATATCTATTTGGAAGACTGGCCTAAAGCGCTCAAGCTGATTAAAAGAGCCAAAAAGCTCTATTACAAGAGTGGACTACTCGAAGCGTCTACCATCGGCGTGCTGCATGTGAATGAGTCTTTTGCTTATCTGCGCAGTGGTGATTTAGTCAAAGGCCGAGAAGCATATCAAAGTGCGGCTAAGCTAAATGGCGATAACGTGAGTGAACGATACAAAATCATCCTATTAAAAGCAGAGAGTGATGTGTTGTTGGCGGAAAAGAACTTTGAGTCAGCACGACAAGTCGCAAACTTGTGTCTTAGATACCCAGGCGTGGACAAATACACACTTCAATTGGGGCAGTGTTACCTAAATAGAGCCTTAGCGAACATTGGTTTGAACCGAGATAATTTTGTTTTTGCTGATCTAAAGCGATCGTCTGCAATGTTCGATGTTGTGGGGACTCGCAGCTGGAAGGTCCTCGGCTTAAGAACACTTGCTGAATACTATGATTCAAGAGGCGACAGCGAGAACGCACTTCGCTACTTCAAGCTCTATTACAAGGGTAATAAAGCGCTGCTATTTGATAAGCGCCAGAGTGATATCTTTTTACTCGAGCAAGATTTCGCTACGGCATCATTAGCTCAAGAAAACGAACTGCTTAACGCAGAAAAAGAGTTGGGTGAGCTGACATTAGATAAGCAGCAATTACGGAATCGAATCGTCGTCGCTTTGGGTATCATGGTGATGATAAGCGCCACGTTACTATTGATAAGGTTACGCTCGATCCAGAAGACCAACAAAGAACTACTTAAGCAATCAACAAGATGCGAACTGACAGGCTTATACAATAGGCGTTACTTAGAGCAACGGTTAACTCAGCCGATGCCACATCATTTGTCGTCGTTTGGGTATACGCTCGCTATTCTAGATTTAGACCGCTTCAAACAAGTTAATGACACTTATGGCCATGATATCGGTGACCAAGTGTTGGTGGAAGTCGCTAAGCGTTTAGAGAAAATCTTATCAACAAACGATGTAGTGGCAAGATGGGGTGGGGAAGAGTTTGTTTTGTTGCTGTCTGGTTCCATTGATCCTGAGCAACAGTTGAACGTTATCCGTTTAGCTATTTCTGAAACACCCATTGATACGCACTCCGGCTCTTTAGACCTCACCACATCGATAGGAGCGACGACTCATCTAACGGAGCAACAGTTGAATAGCCGTACCTATAAGAAACACTTGAAATCGGCAGACGATGCTTTGTATCAAGCTAAGCAGTCAGGGCGCAATAAAGTCGTTATCATTTGAGTTCCTAAACTTAGTTAATCCCCTGCAATCAAGAAACCTGAACTTCAATAACTAAGCGAATAAGAGTGCTTATCTGAACTAATACGGCTATTTACTCTTATTCGCTTAATTCATACTGTGATTTGGCTTGGTGGGTTACTTAGCGACACCTTGAAGCATTTCAACCAATTCGCCTTCTGTCGCTGGTTCGCTAGCGAGTTCAATCACAGCCGAAGCTCCTCCCTTTAACATGTAGGCTTGGGTTCCGCAGTGGTCATAGTGGAACCATTTACCATCTACACATACGTCGGTATAACATCTTGGGTCTTGTTTAAGTTCCATATCAATTTCCTTATTAACATTTGCCTAACGTTTTTCAGACTAGTTGATCACAAATCTAGGTAAATTGATCTAAATCAATCTAGAGTGTAATTGATGATTTAATTATCAAAATAAGAGAGGTGTGTCTAGCGAAGGAGCGACCTCTCGTTGGGCACTGCGCTTAAAGGTCGTGATTCTGGTTGGCGACTCTCGCTCTTTTGCTTGCCAGGTGATGCTTTTCTACATACGCTAGCTACTCTCTTAATCCCTATACAGACTTGATTGTGTTGGAAAATGACTAATATCTTTATCGTTGTAATTGTTCTGGTTGTGTTCTTTTACTTTATTCAAAAGTATGTGGTGAAACACGATGACACCAAAGACCACGCTTATCAGAAGAAAGGCGCGTTGATGTCGGCGCAACAGGCGACATTCTATAATGCGCTAAAATCAGCTGTGGGCAACCATGGGGAAGTGTTTGCTAAAGTCAGCATGTCGAACGTACTTGTTCCTGCTAAGACGAACAATAAGAAGAATTGGTTTATCGCCAACAACAAGATCTCACGTAGTTACTTCGACTTTGTTGTTTGCGACCCGCGAACGCTAGAGCCCCGCGTTATTATCGAACTTGATAACGGCAAAGAGCTCAATAAAGGGAAAGTCGATCGCGAAAAGCTACTAATTCACGTGTGTAAATCGGCAGGTTTACCTCTGATTGGTGCATCTATTAAACACAGCTACCAAGTGAGCCGTTTGAAGAGGTTACTGGCAGCACACATCGATTTAATCGAGCCATCAAAAGAAGTGCGATTTTGTAAGAAGTGTGGTAGCCCAATGATCATCAAACTGGCAAGCCAAGGCGATTACAAAGGCCGACGCTTCTTCACTTGTAGCCGCCAGCCAAACTGCACCTATACCGAAAACTACAACGTTGTATTCGATGTTGAAGAATAGTTGGTATCGATAGTAATGCATCCGGTTGGACTCCATTCAATCGCTTAGATACGAATAAGTTATACAAACTAAAAAGCCGAGCATTGATTATGCTCGGCTTTACTAATATTAAGTGGATTGGTTTAGACTAAAACGCGTAACGCATACCGAGCTGTAGCTCATCTTCGTCGTTATCGCCTTCCCCACCTTCGCCCTCGTCTAACATGTTAAACTTATAACTACCAAAGAAGGCCACATCGCCAATATAACGTGCGTATTCTAGACCGATAAAGTTAATGTCGTAATCTGCAATATCGTCAGCTTCAAAGTAGCTGTAGGTCAGGTTGACGGTGTTGACACCAAACGAGTATCCCAAGTAAGCATCGGCAGAATCGTAGTCTGAATCTTTTACGCCTAGACCTGAAATACTACCAAATTGATAGAGTGCGGCGAACCAAACCCCCTGATCGTTGGTGTACTTAACCGCACCAATATAGGCATCAGAAGTTTCTGTATCTGTCCCAACGCCATAGGTTTCATCACTTGACGCATAACCGACGCCAATATCTAACCCAATCGAAGTGCTGCCGGCGACAACTGCACCGAAGCCGTCACTTTGTGCTGATTCACTATCTGAATTGAAATTGCCATCAATTTGAAAGGTGATGTTGTCGCTTGTCAGTTCATAACGTAAAACATTTTTTGCTCGATCAGCAGTCGACACCGTGTATTCATTGATATAGCCGCTGAAGGTTTCAGCCATATCCGTCCAATCGGTTAAGTAGGTAACGGCATTATTTTGGTGGCCATAATAGACGTTACCGTGATTGGTTTGAACACCCGTATATAAGAATCGAGTGTTAATGCCGATATCATCTGATGCGCCATCTTCAGACTCTGTTAGTTCGAATTCATATTTCCCAAAAAAGGAAATATCGTCCGACGCTTTTTGTGTGCCATCGACACTTAAGCGGACACGTGATCTATCACTATAGGTGCTACTATTACCAGCACTTTTATTCGCATCAGAGAAATTCCCTCGAACTTCTGCGCGGCCGCCGATATTGAATACTGTTTCATCTGTCTCATAAATGGTCGCTGCCGATACGGCAGATGTCGATAGTATGCTCACCACTGCAATGGCGATATGTGATTTTTTCATAATTTATTCCCTATTTTTCACACTTGTATTTATCGCAAACCATAAATTCACGTATAGCATTGAATTTAGATTATTGATTCCTACAGGTTATGAATATAGGCGCGCTTTACCATTATGCAAATTTCATTATGTATTACTGTGCTGTATGTATTCAAAATAGCTATGATGTGTGGGGGTGGGTTTTGAATTGCTTATAGATTGTTGCTCTTGAGGGAGATTAATTGTAGCTGATGTTTTTCGACTATAGAGTGCTATCGTATTTATGTATGTTGGTAATAACCCGGCCACTTTATATGAAAAATCCGAATTTAGTCATTGCGGCCTAGTAATTCGATGACGACGATTACAAAATCGTGGTGATTTTTATGAATGATGTATTTCAGTGAGTTACAAAGCCTCTGCGTGCCTTTCACTTATAATGATCAAAATACTACGGTAACCCAGTGGGCAAGCAAAATTTTTGACACTAAATATAGGCATTGATCTATACCTGTATGGTTACTGTAAAGGCCAAGAAAAACGGTATAGATAACAAAAATCCCAAATTGAACACATTAGGTTAGTTAATTGGTTGTCATCAAGGATTAGAATTTTTCTAACTAAACTTTGTTTTTCAGCGGTTTGACGATAATCTGGGTGTAAAATCGACATGTTGTTATGTCTTTGATTGCAAAGTGAGCAAACGAATCGCAAGATGCCAGTTAATACTTGCACCATCTGTTTATCATGGATATCATCGTTGGCGTTCTAAGGGAATGCGTCCGTAGCTCAGTTGGTTAGAGTACCGCCTTGACATGGCGGGGGTCGGTGATTCGAGTTCACTCGGACGCACCATTCCTTCTTTAGTTTTTATTGCATAACTATTGAGTTTGTCACAATGGTAGTAATAAGAAATTAGAACATCGCCCGCTTAGCTCAGTTGGTTAGAGTACTTGCATGACATGCAAGGTGTCACTGGTTCGAGTCCAGTAGCGGGCACCAAATTCGTTCTTTATGAACAAGCAAAAAAGCCCACCTAGTGTGGGCTTTTTTGTGTCTGCGTTTCTGGAAAGTACCTTAAATAGCATCATTCTTGTCTGCCTCCCCGTTGAATAATTATTGGATGAGCTAAGTGACTCATATCTCTCAAACTCGATTTGTGACCGCGTGGTGACCATGCTGTGACAACCTTCTAAGCATCTACAGTTTGGAGTAACAGAACATTTAAGAAATAGTCATCAGCACATTTTTAAAAAGAATGCTCTCGTTAATCTGAGTCTGGTGCGGTTTGAAGGGTCCAGCACTACGGTTAATGCAAAACTACTATAGAAATTAGGCTCAAGTTATCAACGTTAACTTTGTGCGGCCAGTGAAGTGGGTGTGCAACAAATTATAGTGTTCTTGTTAACGGGTGATGGCTGATGAGTTATTTCAAGGTGAACTAGGCGCCAGTTGTAGGTGAGGGTAGATTCAAGCAGAGTATAGGAATGTTCAAAAATGGGAAATAGAAAAGAGCCAAATAAACATGGGTTCATTTGGCTCTTTTTTGAGTAGCTCTCATTAATGCAATTGCTTCAAAGAAAAACTGATCCGTGATTGCATTGCAATCAACAGCCAACTGGCATCTCGATTATTTGGTTTGTCTTTACATAGATGTAGTGCTTTTAGTACACCGCGCGTGACTGAATCAATAAAGACATGTTCATGATGGAATTTATCTGGCCACAGTTCAGTACGTTGCTTGATAAGTTCGTAAATTTCATCGTATAGCCAATCAATATCTTGATGAGAGATTTTCTGAAAACGCTGAGCCTGAAGAATGTCACAGCACAAACTGGTGCAGTGAATAGCTAGAGGTGAATAAGCCATTTACTTTCCTCCATTTAAATTAGCATCTAATAACTTTTCAAAAGCACTGCCGTCTTGCCTGGTTAGGTTTGGTATATATCGGCTGTAAACTGTGAACAGCATTTTTGTAGTGGTATGGCCCATTTGGCGAGCTATCCACTCAGGTGCTTCTCCGGCTGCTAACCATAATGTTGCAGCCGTATGTCGAGTCTCATAAGGGCGGCGATATTCCATTCCCAAGTTTTTAAGTGTCGGCTTCCAGATTCGGTCTCTGACGTTACCTTTATCTAAAGGGTTTCCAGCTGCATTGCAGAACACATACTCCTTAGTACCAGTCACTTTGTATTGGGATTTTATAGCTTTAAGTACAACAGATGACATTTGAATGTCTCTTGTTGAACCCACCGTTTTCGTTGTGTCTGAACGGCCGTGTACAAACGTTTCTCGAACTGAAATTAAACCACGCTCAAAATCTACGTACTTCCATTTCAGACCATCGATCTCTGAGGTGCGCATTCCGGTGAAGAATCGGACGGTGAAGTAATCTTTAAAATCGGAACGTACCGATGATAAAAACAAGTTCACTTCGTTAAAATCAAACGGGTTTACATTAGTGCGTTCAACACGTAGTGGTTTGATGTTTTCAAACGTCGAACGAAAATCGTAGCGATCTGCGGCTTCGCTCAAAATCATGCGCAGTGGTGTCATGACATGATTAATGAACTCGGCAGATAATTTTTTGCCGTTGTTACGCGGTTTCACTAAAGAAGCACGGTACTTTAAGATGTCAGGTCGAGAGATCTTCGCGACGTCTAAATGCCCGAAGTGGGGTACAAGGTACGACCATAAGTAGACCTTCATACTGTCCTTATAGCTCTCTTTCCAACGCACTTCGTTTTCGTCATACCACTCCTGTGCGAAGCTTTCGAACAAGACAGTTTCAATTCCTTGTAGCTCTTGTACTGCCGTTTTGTAATTACCAAGTAATTCCTGTTTGCGTTTTTGAGCTTGGATGTCTTGTTTCAAAAATGTTTGAGCTTTCTTAGACTCAGGGAAGTACTCACTATATACAAAACAACTCAGGCGAATGTCCGCTTCAATTTGATTTAGCAGTTTCTGTAGCTTGCGTTGGTTTACTTGAGTTGCAGGCAGTGCAGTTTGCTCACGGCAACGCATACCTTCATATCGGAAGTCGAGATAGAGCTTACCGCTACGTGAATTGATACTACCCATGACACACCCTCCCGCCAGCCATTGGAATATACTGAAGGTTACGTGATGCAGATTGGTATAATTCTGCCTCTACCTCTTCCCAAATGTAGAGAATTTTTCTACCATTGAATGGTCGAATGTAGTGTTTACCTTCGATGAAAATTGAATCTCGCAGAGTCGAATTGATATAGTTGGCGCTAAATTTGATACGACCTGCAAGCTCTTTTGCTGTAAGTAATAATTGGTCCATTTGACCTCCATTGTTTGTGTCTTATCAAGACACATTATTGTATCTTTTAGGAATTGATGTGTGATTAGATATAACTTAAAGGAACTTATAGATAAAAAATCAGCGGAAGAGGGACGGAAGATCTCTGGAGCTCAAATTGCTGCCGAAATAGGTATTCAGCGTTCGGCCATGGCGAAAATGATCCGAGATGAAGGGTACACTACAACCACAAAAACTCTTGATGCCTTGTGTCAGTACTTTGATTGTGATGTGTCAGAGGTTATTTGGTATCAGAAAAGGAATATTAGCTAAAAACTTATCGAGTGAAATGTAGGGTGTTTTTAGTCGTCACTTTACAATAGATGTAGGCTGCTGTTTTAAAGCATTGTATCCGCCCCATGAACCCACGGGGCGACTTGTCAGTGTTTGAAGTTCCAAG